>CAZHCY010000064.1:0-10314 GCA_964531185.1 uncultured Desulfovibrionales bacterium
GGTGGGGGACTGTCTCTCCCAGTGCTTGTTTTTCCAAGTCTGTGTTTACATAAATAGAGCGCTGGGGTGCCTGTCCACTTCTTTGCTTAAAAAATGGCTAAGCTGTTAAGCCGGATTGAGTCATGGACAGTCCTTTTTCTGGTTTATGTTATTTTTCAGCTCTTTCAGAGAAAGCCCTCAGCAATTACTGTTTGAAAAACGGGCAATGTCTATGCAAATAAATAAGCTATTTTTTTTGGCCCGGGAAATCAAGACAAGAAAAAATCAGATTTCAAGAGACTTGTCCAAGAGACAGCCAGGAACAATATTTTTGGAAGCAGGCATGCCCAGGGAAAGGAAAAATTGGCAATGCTCAGGCTCATAACCATATATGCAGATCAGACATTAAGCCCCCATTGAAAAAAACTGCAATACATGCCAAAAGTGGCTGACTGGCCGGCATGCAGATAGGCCCGGCCGAACAGTTTAGCCTTTTTAAGATTCCACTGCAAAAACTCGTTTTTGCAGTCACAGGGGCCAGGAAACAGGAGTCAGGGGTCAGTAAAAACAAAGACTTATGGAGATAATCATTCAGGGAGCGCGGAAACCGGCATGGGGACAGTCCAGGCAAGCCACTTCCTGCAGCTAATTAAAACTTTGCCGGCGCAAGAAATCAGTGCACCAATTCAGTTAGTACAAAGCCGAGGGACAGTCCCCATGGGTGGGACGCAAGCAATCGCTGTTTAGACCCTCTGAATGACTATGGTCCACATAGGGATGTTCCCAGGCTGGAGCCTGGGAACAAGAACTTAAAAAAGCAGAGCTGCCCATCTGCCGGATATCTGAAACAGGCGGCTGGAAGCTGCTTCCACTATTAAAGTTACTTGAAAGGTGAATTTATGCTTAAAGAACTGATACTGTCCAACAGATGCTGCCGCAGGTTTGATGAACAGGTAAAAATCGAAAAACAGACCCTTGTTCAACTTGTGGATCTGGCCAGGCTGTCTGCCTCCAGCGCCAATCTTCAGCCCCTTAAGTATTATCTTTCCTGGGAAAAGGAAAACAATCAGCTCATTTTCCCCCATCTGGCCTGGGCCGGTTATCTGCCTGACTGGCCTGGTCCGGAACAAGGGGAAAGGCCTGCTGGATACATCATAATTCTGCTGGACACCGGCATTGCCAGAAAGACTGAATGCGATCAGGGCATTGCCGCCCAGAGCATTCTGCTGGGAGCCCGGGAAAAAGGGCTGGCCGGATGCATTATCGGATCCATAAAGCGCCGGGTCCTGGCTGAACAGCTTGGTCTATTAAAAGAGCATGAAATCCTGCTGGTAATAGCTCTGGGCAAGCCCCGGGAAAAAGCGGTACTTGAACAGGTGCAGGCAGGAGATATTAAATACTGGCGGGACCAGGAAGGGATTCACCACGTGCCCAAAAGAGCGCTGGAGGAAATTATTGTTTCATAACTGCAGCCCCTGGGCTCAGTTACAGAAAGTCCAGGCAGTGCTGCCAGCCTGAGCTGGAAGATTTGATTTTAAGGTAACAGTTTAGCCTTTTCTGGGAAAGCAAGGCACCCCAGCGCTTGTTTTTTGTTTATTTAAACACAGACTTAGAAAAACAAGCGCTGGGAGGGCCAGCCCCCTTCAGGGCAGGAAGCCGTGCCACATGCAAATGGCTAAACTGTTACGAAATATCCAATGCGACTGCAAAAACCATGTTTTGCAGTCGCAGGAGTGCCCAGCCAAATCCCTGCTTTGGAAAGGGTGCCTTGCAGGCTGTTTCAGTGCAGGGAGAAGTCAGTGATCAGATGTCAGTAAACACAAAGAGTCAGGAAATTGCTTTTTGCTGAATCATTTCCTTTTCAACTTTTTGCAGGAAAATCACAAATTATCAAAGTAGAACAAAAAAGGGGTCAAGCAAACAAGCTTAACCCCTTGAAATATCTGGGGTGAGTGATGGGACTTGAACCCACGGCCACCTGGGCCACAACCAGGTGCTCTACCAACTGAGCTACACCCACCATGGAAAAGAGATATTTCTAAAGCTGTTCCTTTGATGAGTCAAGCAAAAAATCCCAAGAGTCTTTGCCGGCTTAAATCCAGGAAACACTTTTAAACGCTGTACAGTTCATCTCCAGGGATAATGCGCACCCTGTTTTTCTGAAGGATTTCTATGGCCTCGTCTGTCCGGTCGAATCTGAAGATGAGCACCGCGTTTTTGCCGCTTTGCTGAACAAAGGCATACATGTATTCCACATTGATTCCGTTTTCACTAAGCATGGACAGGATGTTATGCAGACCTCCCGGCCTGTCTTCAACCTCAGCAGCCACCACATTGGTCCTGCCCACTGTAAACCCGTTTTCCTTGAGGGCTTTTTTGGCTTTTTCATGATCAGTGACAATAAGTCTTAAAATTCCAAAATCAGTGGTATCTGCCAGGGACAGGGCCCGGATGTTCACCCCGGCTTCGGAAAGGGTCCTGGTAACATCAGCCAGCCTTCCAGCCCTGTTTTCCAGAAATATCGAAATCTGTTCCACTTTCATGATCAACCTCGCATGATGATTTTATGCCCAGGTTTAGGGTATGGTTCAACCTGATGCAGACGGTTTAAAATTTTCTGTTGTCAATGATTCTTTTGGCCTTGCCTTCAGATCTGGCAATGCTCATGGGTTCCACAAGGGTAATCTTGGCGGTTACTCCCAGAAATTCCTTGATATGGCCCATGATTTTCTTCTCCATATTCTGAAGATGCTTGATTTCATCGGAAAAGATCTTTTCATCCACTTCCACCTGAACTTCAAGAATATCCATGGAGCCTTTGCGGTCCACAATAAGCTGATAATGCGGGGACAACCCTTCGGTTTCCAGAAGGATGGTTTCAATCTGGGAAGGAAAGACATTGACTCCGCGAATGATAAGCATATCGTCGCTGCGCCCGGTGATGCGCTCTATGCGGTTGTGGGTCCTGCCGCACCTGCAGGGAATGGTGTTCAGCCGGGTGATGTCCCTGGTTCTGTATCTGATGAGAGGCTGGGCTTCCTTGGTCAGGGTGGTGATGACCAGCTCTCCTTTCTCACCCGGAGGCAGGGGTTCGCAGGTTTCCGGATCAATGATCTCCAGCAGGAAATGATCCTCCCAGATATGCAGTCCGTCCTGGGCAGCAGCGCATTCAATGCCCACGCCCGGACCCATGATTTCGGACAGGCCGTAAATATCCAGGGCCTTGATCTGCAGTTTATTCTGGATGTCCTGACGCATGGTTTCTGTCCAGGGTTCCGCCCCGAATATGCCCACCCGAAGCTTGAGGTCGTCAATGCTTATCCCGTTGGCCAGGGCGGTTTCATAAAGATGCAGGGCATAGGAAGGGGTGCAGCAGATGACAGTGGGCCCGAAATCCTTCATAAGCATGACCTGACGCTTGGTGGCCCCGCCTGAAACCGGCAGAATGGTGGCTCCCAGGGCTTCAGCTCCGTAATGAGCTCCCAGGCCGCCTGTAAAAAGACCGTAGCCGTAAGCATTATGCACAATATCAGATCTGGTTACACCGCAGGCCTCAAAAGACCTGGCCATGAGCCCGGCCCAGGTTTCCACGTCCCTGCGGGTGTAGCCCACCACAGTGGCCTTGCCCGTGGTCCCGGAGGAAGCATGAACCCGGACCACGCTTTCCCTGGGCACGGCAAACAGGCCAAAAGGATAGTTGTTGCGCAGATCCTGTTTTTCAGTAAAGGGAAGATACCTGAGATCCTTAAGTGACTTGATGTTCTCCGGGAGCAGGCCGGATTCTGAAAATTTCTGCCTGTAAAAGGGTACATTGTGATAGAGTTTCTGAACCAGATATTTCAGCCGGGTCAGCTGCAGGTTTTCCAGTTCGTCCCTGGGCATGGTTTCTCTTTGCACATCAAATACCATCTTGATTCTCCTTGAACAGCTATTGGCCTGAATTTTATTAAACAAGTCTGAAACATATATAACAGGAACAGTTTAGCCCTTTTTAAGGAAAGCAAGGCACCCCAGCGCCTATTTTTTGGGCTGATGCAAGCGTCCCATCCGGGGGGAGCATTATGCATTTTTGACAACCAGGCTGGGGACAGTCCCCAAGCCAGGGACAGTCCCCGTGCCTTATGCCAATGGCTAAACTGTTACATATAACATATTTTTCTGCCTTAATCAGCACAAATTAGTCAAGGAAAAAAAGAGCATACAGGAAAGATACCCGGTTCTGGACCGGATTTGCCCGGGAATTAATCCTGGCTGAGGCCGGAATTGTTTGACTTTTTGGCTTGTGGCAGCAAAAATAAAAATCCGGCAGGGGTTCAGATCTCTGCTTGCCACACGATTTGCAGCCCTGGAAGGAGCCGGGCCAAAGTTTTTTACATGGTGAACAGCAACAAAGCAGGGAATGCTTTTGATAGATTAAGAGGAAACTATGGATAAACTGGTAATTGAGGGCGGAACCAGGCTGGGTGGGGAGATCAGGATCAGCGGTTCCAAAAATGCCTCCCTGCCCATACTTATGGCCAGTCTCATGGCGGAAAGCGATGTAACTTTGCATAATGTCCCGACACTCAGGGATATCCATACTACACTGCGGCTTTTGACCCTTCTGGGGTGTGAATCTGGATTTGATCAGGACAAGGTCAGGGTCAGGGCGGGCAGACTGGAGCCGGAAGCTCCTTATGATCTGGTCCGGACCATGCGGGCCTCCATTCTGTGTCTTGGTCCTTTGCTGGCCAGGCTGGGCAGAGCCAGGGTAGCCCTGCCCGGCGGCTGCGCCATTGGCTCCAGGCCTGTGGATCTGCATCTGCGGGCACTGGAAAAGATGGGAGCTGAATTCGAACTTGAGTCAGGATATATCCAGGGCAGATGCCTGAGGCTTTGGGGCGCGCATATTATTTTTGACTTTCCAACAGTGGGGGGCACTGAAAACCTGCTCATGGCCGCCTGTCTGGCCGAAGGGGAAACCATCCTGGAAAATGCGGCCCGGGAACCAGAGGTGGTGGATCTGGCCCGGTTTCTCATTAAATGCGGGGCAGACATTACCGGGCACGGCACCAGTGTCATCCGGGTCCAAGGAGTCAGTTCCCTGTCCGGATGCAGGTACAATGTAATGTCTGATCGGATTGAAGCCGGGACCTATTTGGTTGCCGGAGCCATTACCGGATCGGACCTGGTTTTGACCAACTGCCCCTTTGAGGAGCTGGAAGCAGTGGTTTACAAGCTCAGGGAAATGGGAGCGGACATTGAGCAGGAAAGCAGAGGGGTCAGGATTAAAAGTCAGGACGGTCTGGAATGCGTTGACGTGGTTACCCTGCCTTATCCAGGGTTTCCCACTGATATGCAGGCCCAGATCATGGCCCTCATGTCTGTATCTTCAGGTTCAGGGATAATCAGGGAGACTATTTTTGAAAACCGGTTCATGCATGCCCTGGAACTCATCAGAATGGGGGCTGACATAAAGCTTTCCGGTCAGAACGCCGTGGTCAGGGGAAAAGCCAGGCTGATTGGTGCGCCGGTAATGGCTTCTGATCTGCGGGCCAGTGCCAGCCTGGTCCTGGCCGGGCTGCGGGCTCAAGGTATAACAGAAGTTCAGAGAATTTATCATCTGGACCGGGGTTATGAAAGCATGGAAAAGAAACTGGCCGGAGCCGGAGCCAGGATAAAAAGGGTCAAGGAATAAGCCTGCCAAAGGAAAAACATGGGATATACAAATACCTGGCAGTGCCTGAGAGCACTGGAGGCCAGAAAGGATCTGGTCCGGATAGAGCAGGAGGTTGATCCCTGCATTGAAGTCGGAGCCATCCAGCGCCGGGTCTTTCAGAATCAGGGTCCGGCCCTTTTGTTTACCAATGTCAGGAGAACCAGCTTTCCCATGGCCGCCAATCTGTTCGGGACCATGGACAGGGCCAGGTTTATCTTCCGGGATACCCTGGAAACCCTGGATATGCTGTTTAAGCTCAAGATTGATCCCCTGAATTTTGCAAAGGCGCCCTGGAAATATTTCCGGGTGCTGCCCATGCTGGCCAGGGTCTGGCCGCGCATGGGCTGTGCCGGACCTGTGCTGGAAGGAGAAACCAGGGTCAGCAGCCTTCCTGGGCTGATTTCCTGGCCTGAAGACGGAGGGGCCTATGTGACTCTGCCCCAGGTATATTCTGAAAATCCGGCCAGACCAGGAATAATGAACTCCAATCTGGGCATGTACCGGGTCCAGCTCACAGGCAATGATTACCTTCTCAACCAGGAGGCAGGGCTGCATTACCAGATCCACCGGGGCATAGGCCTGCACCATCAGCAGGCCATAAACAGGAATGAACCTTTGCCGGTGAATATTTTCATCGGCGGCCCGCCGGCCATGACCCTGTCCGCGGTTATGCCCCTTCCGGAAAACATCCCGGAAATAATTTTTGCCGGGGCCCTGGCTGGAAAAAGGCTGAAACTGGTCCAGGCAGCCAATGGCCTGCCCATGCCTGCTGAAGCTGATTTCTGTATTTCAGGGCATCTGGTTCCTGATCTGGAAAAGCCTGAAGGGCCTTTTGGGGATCATCTGGGCTATTACAGCCTGGCCCATGACTTCCCGGTGCTCAGGATTGAAAAAATCCACCACCGCAAAGATGCAGTCTGGCCTTTTACCACTGTGGGCAGGCCGCCCCAGGAGGATACGGTCTTCGGCACCCTGATCCATGAACTGACTGAGCAGCTTGTTCCCACTGTCTTCAGCGGAGTGGACCAGGTCCATGCTGTGGATGCAGCAGGAGTCCATCCCCTGCTTCTGGCTGTGGGCAGGGAAAGCTATGTGCCCTTTGCCCGGCACAGGCAGCCCCAGGAACTTTTGACCTGCGCCATGAACCTTCTTGGCCAGAGCCAGACTTCATTGAGCAAGTATCTGATCATTGCCGCCAGAGAGGATGATCCAGGTCTGAGCACAGCCAGAATTCCGGATTTTTTCAGCCATGTCCTCAAAAGGCTGGACTTTGCCAGGGATCTGCATTTGATCACCAGAACCACCATGGATACCCTGGATTACTCAGGCATCAGCCTGAATCAGGGCTCCAAGATCATCATGGCTGCTGCCGGGGGAATCAAAAGAATGCTGGGCAGGACTCTTCCTGAGAAGCTTGATCCGGGTCCGGAATTTCCAGCAGCCAGATTGCTGGCTCCGGGCATTCTGATTATTCAGGGCCCTCCGGCCCGGCAGGCCAGGGATACTCATGACCCCCTCATGTCTGATCTTGGGGATCGCCTGAACCGCATCCAGGGCATGGAAAATTTTCCCCTCACAGCTGTGGTTGATGATGCCCGGTTCAGTTCTGCCTCCTGGGATAATTTTTTATGGGTGGTTTTTACCAGGGCTGATCCGGCCACAGATATTTATGGAGTAGGGGAGTTCATCAAATGCAGGCATTTTGGAGCTGAAAAGGGCATCATCATTGACGCCAGGCTCAAGGCTCACCATCCCCGGGTGCTGGAGAGCGATCCCCAGGTGGAAAAAAGGGTGGATGAGCTGGGAAAGCGGGGCGGGCCTCTTTTTGGTCTGATCTGAACCCGCCTTGAAAACTGTTCGGTGGTGGTTTTGCCGGAGGCTGTTTTCAGTTTCTGGCTGCGTCTGTTTCCTGACTGTCTGAATGGCTCCCCCTGATCTGTCCAGAAAAAAAGCAGGAAAGATCCAGATCAGGGAAGATGGAATGAATATCAGGAGTCTTTGTGATTCTGGGGCTGGATTTTTTGCCTTTAACCCCCGGGAAAAGGGAATTAACTTAAAGTATCTGGTTGACAAACAGGTGCCTGAAACAATAAATAGGCGATGAGCTCAGGATTCGCCGGGTTCTTTTTAATCTTGTGGGCAATGCCTTGAAATACACAGATCATGGCCAGGCTGTTTTGAGGATTTCATTTGCATATCCAGAACCAGTCAGCGCAGCCGTGGATTCTGTTTTCGGTAAAAGATACCCGGAACGGCCTGGAGCAGAGGTTTAAGGCATTTGAACAGCTGGACAGCTCCTGTACCAGAAAACACCAGGGTGCAGGACCGGGTCTGTCCATTGTCAAAAGACTTGTTGATCTTATGCTGAGGAAATTTAACCATGAACAGCACATTAAGACAGGAAACAGAAGTAGGGGGTGTCTTCCCTGTGAAAAATCCTGCTCAAGATATTCCCAGGGAAAAGATAACTGAATGTAAAGCAAAAGAACCAGTCCCTGGCCTTAAGATAATTCTGGCTGAAGATGATCCCACCAATCAGTTTGCCATGCACAGGATTCTCAAGTCCCTTGGGCATGAGGTGGTTGTGGCTGAAAACGGGCAGGCTGTTCTTGATTTTCTGGACAAGGACAAAGCAGACATTATTTTCATGGACTTTCAGATGCCTGTCATGGACGGCATTGAAGCAACCAGGGCCATCCGCTCAGGAGATTATCCGGAAGCAGTCAGAAAAATGCCCATAATCGCGTTGTCCGCTTTTGCCATGGATAGGGACAGGGAGAAAATGCTGCAGTCAGGCATGAACGATTTTATATCCAAACCGGCTGAACCGGATGATTTTCAGAAAGTGCTTGCCAGATATGCTCCGGTGAAAAATTAAGACCTCTGTCTTCAGGCTTTGTCTGAGAGGTTTTCCTCAATCAAAAAGACATATTCCAAAAAAAATTGCTGGTTCAAGTGCTGCATGCAGTAGCCTTGACTTTTTAGCTTAAAGGTATTGGTTCAGCCCTTTTCAAGGAAAGCAGGGCACCCCAGCGCTTGTTTTTTTATTTATGCAAGAAACTTGACAGTCAAAAATTCTCTATCAACGTCTTGTATTTACTGACAATTTCCAGAATTCTGAATGTCCGCATCATTATCAGCTTCAACAGCCTGATTTCTTTACCTTTACCTTTAACTTTAACTTTTAATTCTCAAGTAAGAAACAGACTTGGAAAAACAAGCTCTGAAAGAGCCAGTCCCCGTGCCTCATGCAAAGGGCTGAACTGCAACCCTTAAAGAAAATCATAACTGACCCGGTCAAATGAACCGGCCTGAAATATATATAGAAAATTAAGCGTGGTTTGCCCTGTGTTAAGCAGTCCGTGAACTGTGCCTGCCGGGATGTGGACCAGGGTTTCCGCTTTCACCAGAATCCTGTTTTCAGCACAGATTAGTTGTCCCTGACCTGCAGAAATATAGTAAAGCTCCGGAATATTGTGGATATGCGGCCTGAACTCCCGGCCTGGTTCCAGGGCGGCTTTACCTGCGGTCAGGCCCTCATGCCCGTCAGATCCGGTTTCCAGTAAGTTTTCCCATTTGATCCGCCCCTTTTCCAGGTCATTCCATTCCTGTTCATAGCCCTGCCTGATTCTGATCACCTGCAGGCCAGGCGCCTCCTGTTTTGATGAGTGCATCAGCCTCTTCCTTTTTGAATTTAAAAGAGTAAGTTCAGCATTAAAAGCGAAACAGCCAAAAAAATAACGGTCATGCCTGCCCCGGCCTTCATAAAATCAGCATTGCGGTATTTTCCGGGCTCCATAATCAGAGCGTTGACCTGATGGGTGGGTATAAGAAAGGAATTGGATGTACTGATGGCCACGGTCATGGCAAACATGGCCGGATCCGCCCCGGAGAGCAGGGCGATATTAATGGCCAGGGGTACCAGCAGAACCGTGGCCCCAACATTGGACATGAGCAGGGTAAACGCTGTAGCCAGAACAGCCACTGCAGCCTGAAGAACCAGAAAATGCACATTGCCCAGGAGGTGGACGGTCTGCAGGGCAATCCACTGTGCTGTGCCGGTGGTTTCCATGGCCAGGCCCAGGGGGATCAGAGCGGCCAGGAGAAAAACCGACTGCCAGCTCACTGCCTTGTAAGCTTCGTCCATGCTCAGAACTCCGGCCATAACCATGGCAATGGCTCCGGACATGAGGGGAATGGACAGTCTGAGATCAGTAAAGATGACCAGACCAAAGGTAATTGCTGAAATGACCACTGCATGGGGCAGCTTTTCATGCAGAATGACGTCATGGGGAAAATCTCTGGAGATTACTACAAAATCAGGATTTTTTTCCAGATCCACCAGATCTTCCCACAGACTGTGCAGGACAAGCACATCTCCGGCTCTTAAAGGCAGGTCCCTGAGACTGTCCCGAATAACCCGGCCTGATCTGTTGACAGCCAGAACAGAGGTGCCGAAGCTTTTGCGCATGCGAATATCCTTGAGGGTCTTGCCTGCCAGGTTGGATCTGGGCGGAATCACCACCTCTGATATTCCGGCCGTGGCCCGGGAAAGGGCTTCAGAAAAATTCTTGAGCATGCCCAGGCATTGAAGGTCGCCCTCCCGGCAGACCCTCTGGATATTCTCTTTGTTGCCA
>CAZHCY010000065.1:0-10260 GCA_964531185.1 uncultured Desulfovibrionales bacterium
GTGATCTATATCAGTCCGGATATTTATGTATACAGATACGAAAACGACTTTGCCATAGTGCTCAATGAATACGGACTGCCAGCCATCCAGCTGAGTTCCCTTTACCAGAACACCATGAATAATTCAGGGACCAGCAAAAAGGATAATGACTATATCCTGGAAAAAACCCGCTCTGCGGTCTGGCTGATGAAAAGCCTGCACCAGCGTCAGAGAACCCTGTACAAGGTCATGGAGAGCATCCTCAAGTTCCAGAGAGAATTCTTTGAACACGGCGTATCCAGGCTTAAACCCCTTATCCTCAGGGAAGTGGCTGAAGACATAGACATGCACGAATCCACCGTAAGCCGGATTACCACCAACAAATACGTATCCACCCCTTATGGCGTGTTTGAGCTGAAATTCTTTTTCAACAGCGCACTGAGCATGGACAGTGGAGGAGTGGTGGGCTCTGAAAGTGTCAAGGCAGCCATCAAAAAAATGGTTTCTGAAGAAGATCCCAAAAAACCCTTGAGCGATGACGCCATTGCAACAAGGCTGAAAAAGGAGATCCAGGTCAATATAGCCAGGCGTACTGTGGCCAAATACAGGGCTGCCCTGAATATTCCCTCTTCTTCAAGGCGGAAGAAATATTTATGATTACGTAACAGTCAAGCCATTTGCATGTGGCACCGGGACCGGCTCTCCCAGAGCATGTTTTACCAGGTCTGTTTCTTACATCAACCAATGGCAGGCTCTGGAATGCCTGTCCCCTGCTTTCCTTCAAAAGGGCTGAACTGTTACATGTTACATGATTACCAATCCCCATACCTAAAGGAGGATAAATATGCAGATCAAATTCAACTTCAAGAATTTTGAACCATCTGAGCACCTGAAAAAATATGCGCGGGAAAGATATGAAAAACTTTCCAAACATTTGAATTCCAATGATGCAGCTGAGCTTCAGGTCAACCTTGAAGTTGAAAAATTCAGGCATATCGCCGAGGTCATCCTCACAGCCAAGGACATTCACATCTCTGCCAATGAAGAGACAGAAGACATGTATTCCACTGTTGATCTCAGCCTGGACAAAATCGAAGCCCAGCTGAGGAAACAGCGGGAAAAGGTCAAGGACAAAAGAAAAAAGGCCTGGGATAAACAGGTCAGAACCGAAATCATCAATTTCGGGCCGGTGGACAGCGGCAGAAGAGAACCCAGAATAGTTTCCACTGATCAGTATGAGCCCAAACCCATGGACATTGAAGAAGCTGCAATGCAGCTGGAAAGTCTCAATTATGAATTCCTGGTCTTTCTTAATGCTGAAACCGACCGGGTCAATGTTGTTTACAGACGCAAAAACGGAGATTTTGGTTTCATCGACCCAGGCATGTAAATATGTTGCTGTCCCAATACCTGAATAAAGACCAGATTATACCTGAGCTTTCCTCAACCGGAAAAAGCGATGTCCTGGCCGAACTCATAAGCCCCCTGGCTGACAGTAATCCGGTTATTGACCGGAAGCATGTCCATGATGTTCTCATGATCCGAGAAAATCTGGGGACCACGGGTATAGGCGGCGGAGTAGCCATTCCTCACGGAAAGCTGGACAATCTGGATGAAGTCATGCTCATAGCCGGCAGAAGTCTGCAGGGAGTTGATTTTTCCTCCCTGGACCACAAACCCGTGCATATCATTTTTCTGGTTCTGGCCCCTGAAAAAAGCGCAGGCAGACATCTCAAGATTCTGGCCTGCATCTCCCGGCTGCTTCAGGATCAGAGCTTCAAGGAGGCCTTTATGCTGGCCGAATCCAGAGAAGAACTATGGGAACTCATAACCCGCAGATAACTGGCCCTGCTGGTTCACTGAAGAATAAAAACTGCTTTCCTTTGATAATTGTCACCGGCATGTCAGGGGCGGGCAAAAGCACCGCCCTGAATGTCTTTGAAGATCTGGGTTTCTTCACTGTGGACGGCATGCCTGTCAGCCTGGTGCCATCCATTCTGGCTCTGTTCATCCGGGAAAATCCCAAGAATTACCGGGGCCTGGCCCTGGGCATGGATCTCAGACAGACTGATTTTGCTGCTGAATGGCAAAAGGTCCGGACCACCATCAGCAGCTCCGGGGTCTCTTTGCAGATCATCTTTCTGGAAGCGCCGGTTGACATTCTTTTGCGCAGATACGCCACCACCAGAAGACCTCATCCCCTGGAGTCGGGTGACACCGGCCTTGAACAGGCCCTGGCCCGGGAAAGGGAAGTTCTGGAGTCCATCAGAACCGACGCTCACCTGGTCATTGACACTGCTGGTTTCTCCATTCATGATCTGCGCAGGACCATTCAGGAAAAATGGGAGTATTTCGAGCCTTCCTTTTCAGGAATGAGGATCCATCTGATTTCTTTCGGCTTCAAATATGGAGTCCCGTCCGAAGCGGACATGGTCTTTGACCTGCGCTTTCTGCCCAACCCCTATTTTGAAGGGCAGCTCAGGCCCTTGTCCGGCCAGGACGCCCTTATTGCAGATTATGTTCTTGGAAGTGATTCCGGAGCAAAGTTCATGCATAAAACCACGGATTACCTGGATTTTCTTCTTCCGCTCTTTATCCGGGAAGGCAGATACAGGCTGACCATGGCTTTTGGTTGCACAGGAGGCAGGCACAGATCCGTAGCCGTAACCGAAAACCTGTCCACACGCTTGAGAAAACAGGGCTATCTGGCCTCCACTGAACACCGGCACCTGAACCTCGGCTAAACAGAAAAAAGCGTTTTCTGTTAATTTTTTTGGCGGATTGAATATGATCGGCATAATACTGGTTACCCACGGCAATTTCGGTCAGAGCCTTCTGGAGGCGGCATCCATGATCATGGGCAGTGATGAGAACTGTCATGCCCTTGGGGTGGATGTTTCCCGACCCATGGATGAAATCATCAAGGAGCTCAAGCATCTGGTCAGCAGTCTGGACAGCGGACATGGAGTGCTCATCCTCACGGACATGTTCGGAGGCACTCCCACCAATATCAGCCTGTCTTTGCTCAGCCCCGACCATACAGAGGTAATTACCGGAGTGAACCTGCCCATGCTTCTAAAGGCCCTGGAAGGACGAACCAGAAAACTTGAAGACCTGGCTCAGGAAATCAAGGGTGCCGGCAAACAGGGAATTCTGGTGGCTGGGGATGTCCTCAGGCGAAAAATCCCTGACACCCAGAAAAAGGGCTGACCATAATGTTCTGGGTAAGGGTAGACAACCGGCTGATCCACGGCCAGGTCATTGAAACCTGGATCCCTTTTACCAGGGCCAGGGTGCTTATGGTGGTCAATGATGAGCTGGCCGGGGATGTTGTCCGCCAGGAAATCATGGGTCTGGCTGTTCCTCAGGGAGTTGAAGTGGTCTTTTCCACTGTTAATGACTCCATTGAACTGATCCGTCAGAGATTTCAGAACAGGCTTTCCTCGCTGTTCATCCTCTTTGCCAGATGCTCTGATGCCAGAGTGGCCTTTGAAAAAGGACTGGCTTTTGATACCATCAATATCGGCAATATCCATTACGGCCCGGGCAAAAAACAGATCTGCCCGCATATTGCTGTGAGCAGGGATGACAGCGCCTGTCTCAATTTTTTCAATAAAAAAGGGATTGGGCTGGACTTCAGATGCGTGCCTCACAAACAGATTCAGGTGGATGAATGGTAGGACTTGAAGGATTAAACACTCATTGGACCGTGATCCTGGGCGGTTTTTTTTTGCTCTGCTTTCCCTGGCCAGATTCTCGGTTCAGACCGGAATCCTTGATCGCCCCCTTGTAGCCGGCTTTTTAATCTATCTTGTCACCGGAGAAATGTTTCCGGCAATGTATGTTGCCGTTTTCTTTGAACTTTTATGGATCGACATCATACCGGCCGGCACTTTTATTCCCCCCAATGCTGTTTTCTGTGTAGTGGCCACCATGTGCCTGGTGGAAATCTTCGGTCTGCACTCCCCGGCCCATATTTTCCCGGCCATGGTCCTGGCTGTTCCGGCCGCCTTTGTCTGTTCCTGGCTGGAGGGTGTTCAAAGGACCTCCCAGAACAAAAATTATAATATCATTCTTCAGCAAAGCAGGAAAAACCACTTAAGATATCATCCAGAGGTCATGATCAGAACATCCCTGTCCCGGCTTTTTCTCATCTATGCTGCTGTGGGGGTAATGGGTATCTACATCCTGACCCTGGTCTTCGGCCTGGCCCTTGATCACCTTGAATTCAAAAATTTTCTTCCCTGGGAGGTTCTGCTGCTGGTGGCTTCAGTCAGCGCCCTGGCCGGCCTGCGCATAAAAAAGGCCTATGTATCCCTGGTTCTGGGCATGGTCTGTATTGCAGGGGTATTGACCTGGAAAATCATGTCCGGATAATACTTTATGTTCAGAAAAGACCAGGCCGAATACCGGCTTTAAGCGACCGGCCCCGGCTGCCCATGCACAGCAGCGCGCACCAGGGATGTTGGTTTGCCCCGGACAGCTGTTCTTTTCTTGTCCGAATCTAATCCCCTTCCCTGCCTTTCAGATCCTGTCCAGGGTCAAGTCCCTGTTCAACTGGAACCACCCAGGCTCTCAGGTGTTCATGGGATTTTTTACTCTGTCTGAATTGCTGCAGATCTTCCAGAAGTCTTTTTACCTGGTGATCCTCAACTGCTGCCTGAACCACTGAAAAGTTGCCCGGAAAGACCTGGGTTCCAAAATGCTTCCCGTCCTGCCCCCTGCCCTGAATCATAGGGTAAAGAACAAAATCAGCCACCTGGTTTTCCTGCAGAATCAGATCCACGTCCTCAGTATATTCAAAGCGAAAACTTATATGCACCAATTTCATTGATACTCCCTGTCTTGCCGGACTTCTTTGGCAATTATTCAGCACTGGTCACTCCCTTAACCGTGAAACAGCACGTGGCCGGGCATATCCCTAAACCTGCCTGCTGAAAATTCTCAGCATGTAACAGTTCAGCCCTTTTTAAGGAAAGCAAAGAAACAGGCACTCCAGCGCCTGTTTCCGGGTGATGCAGGAAACAGACTTGAAAAAACAGGCTTTGGGAGAGGCGGCCCCCTCCGGGCGCCGCCTCCGGACAGGAAGCCGTGCCACATGCAAATGGCTTGAACTGTTACCTCAGGATAAATTTCTGCAGCTGGTCATACAGGGTGTACACCACTGGGATAACTATCAGGGTCAGGACAGTAGAGGAAATCAGGCCGGCAACAATGGAAATGCCCAGTGGAGCTCGGGCTTCTCCTCCTGTGCCAAGACCCAGAGCCAGGGGCATCATGCCCAGCACCGTGGAAAAGGCGGTCATGAGCACCGGACGGAACCTCTCCCTGGCCGCCTCTTGGGCCGCCCTCACCGGAGTTCTGCCCCTGGCCACCAGCACCGTGGTATAATCCACCAGCAGGATGGAGTTTTTGGTCACCAGCCCCATGAGCATAATCAGCCCGATAAAAGCGTAAACATTAAAATTCATGTCCAGAAGCCACAGGGATCCGAATGACCCCACAGTGGCCAGGGGCAGCGAAGTCATGATGGTCAGAGGGTAGATGAATGATTCAAACTGAGCCGCCAGCACCAGATAAATAAAGATTATGGAAAAAATTATGGTAATGGTCAGGTAATAAAAAGATTCCTCAAAGACCTGGGACATACCGGACATTTCATAATCCGTGCCCGCAGGCAGTTCTGCAGACAGATGCTCATTCAGACGGTTCACCGCATCCCCCAGAGCCACCCCCGGCGGAGTGGATGCTGATATGGTGGATGATCTCATGCGGTTGAATCTGTTGATTTCACTTGGACCCACAGATTCCTCAAAATCCACCAGGCTGTCCAGGGGAACAAGCTCGTTTTGGCTGTTTCTGACATAAATACTGGTCAGAAATTCAGGAACCATCCTGCCCCGGCCTGCCACATCGGTTATTACCTCATAGCGCTCGGACTGTTTTTCTATTTTGGATATTTCCACCTCCCCGAGTATATACCGCAGGGTATTGGCCATATCAGCCACGCTTACCCCCATTTCCGCTGCCCTGTCCCTGTGGATGTTCACATCCACCTGGGGCTTGTTCAATTCCAGATCCGAGCGTACACCCACGAACCACTCCGGCTGGGAGCGCATCCAGCCCATGATTCCCTCCTGAATCCTGTCCAGCTCTTTCAAATCAGGGTTTTTCAGAACCAGTTCAATGGGCGACCCTCCTACTCCCCCAGGGGTAAGCTCCAGGACAAAGGCCCGGCCCTCCGGGATATCCCCTAAAATTTTTCGAAATTTCTGCATCACCTGACTCTGGTGCAGCTCTCTTTCCTGCCGCGGCGTCAGGGTGACAAAAGCTATGCCCCTGTTGGGCTGCCCAGGTCCTGCCGGACCAAGGCCTACTGCCAGGAACTGATGACTGATGTCCGGATCAGCAGCCAGTGCCTCCTCTATTTGAGACGCAAATTCATCTGTGGCTCTGACTGTGGCCCCTTCAGGAGTTTCAAAGACCAGCATGAAACGGGATCTGTCTTCATCAGCCTGAAATTCCTTGGGAATATTCATAAGTGCAGCAATGCCCAGCACAAAGGCAAACAGGGCCACAGCCACCACCAGCCCCCTTCTTTTGAAGGCAGCGGCCAGAATGCTGGAATAAACCCTTTCAATGGCTTTGAGATGCCTCTCTGAAAGCTGGTAAACCCAGCCTTTGCCTTGTTCATGCCTTAACAGCCTGGAGCACAGCATGGGGGTCAGGGTCAAAGCCACAAAGGTGGAGGCAAAGACTGTCAGGGCCACGGTCAGGCCGAACTCGAAAAAGAACCTGCCAATAATGCCTCCGGTAAAAGCCACAGGAATAAACACAGCTCCCAGAGACAAGGAATTGGCCAGGGCCGGGAATGCCACTTCAGTGGTGCCCACCCTGGAGGCCGGCAGGGCGTCAGCCCCGTTTTCCATATGAAAATAGCTTCTTTCCAGGACAACAATGGCGTCATCCACCACAATTCCAATAACCAGAATCAGACCCAGCATGGTCAGCACATTTATGCTGAAGCCAAGGAGATGAATCATGGCCAGACCTATGCAAAGGGATGTGGGAATGGCCAGAGCCACCACAACAGTCCCCCTGCCGCTGCGCAAAAAGGCCAGAACAACAAAGATCACCAGAAAAGCGGCAATGACTATGGTGGTCTGCAGATCATTGATATTTTCCTTGATATATGTGGAGGCATCCATGGCTATCCGGTATTCCAGCCCGGGGGGAAACTGGCGGGAAAGGTCCTGAATCCTGGAGTTGACGGTTTCAGCCAGTTCAACTGTATTGGCTCCGGTCTGTTTGACCACTCCCAGCCCCACTGTAGTCCTGCCTGAAAACCTGGCTATCTGACGGTCGCTCTCCACAGAATCTACAGCCCGGCCCACATCAGACAGACGGACTGGTACTTTGTCCCTGTAAGCCACAATCAGATCATTAAAAGACTCTGCTTCGGCAAACTGCCCTCTGGATCTGATAATGAACTCCCGGGAAAGGCCCTCCACTCTGCCGGCCGGAATATCAACATTCTCCCGGCGCACAGTGTCCACGACTTCCTGGATGGTCAGATCATGGGCAGCCAGCTTTTCCGGATCAATTACTATCCTGACCGCATAGTTGCGGGCTCCGCCCACCATGATCTGGCCCACTCCGCCCAGAGTCTCCAGCTGAGGCTTGAGGATGTTTTCCCCGTACTCGGTGAGCCTGATCTCATCCCAGCGCTCATCTCCAACAAGAGCAATCCACATGATGGCCTGGGAATCCAGGTCCAGCTTGCGGACAATAGGGGATTCAGCGTCCTGGGGCAGATGTCTTCTGGCCCGCTCCACAGCATCGCGCACATCCTGGGCTGCCATATCCTGATCCCGCCACAGCTCAAATTCAGCCACCACCTGGGCCATGCCCTGACTGGCCGTGGAAGTCAGTTCCTTGAGCCCCTCTATGGCGTTTATTTCCGCTTCCAGGGGATCGACAATTTCCTGTTCCACAATTTCAGGTGCTGCCCCGGAAAGGACAACTGATACGCTGACCACTGGAAATTCCACATCAGGATTTTCCTGAACAGGCATCTGCAAAAATCCATAGACTCCGAAAATGGCAAAGACCAGGAACAGAACAGTGGTCATCACCGGACGCCGAATGCAGAAATTCCAGATCACCGGGGTTCTCCTTGCATGTCTTCCGGTTCATTGCTTTGGCGGGGAATTGCGGGTTTGGGCAAATCATCAAGGGCTTTTTCAGCCCAGTCAGGGTCCTTTTCCCGGTTCACCCTGATGGATGCTCCAGGCCCGAGATTCATATGACCGGTGGAGACAACCTTTTCTCCTGCCTCCAACCCCCTGATAATCTCCACCAGACCCGGCCGGCGCAGCCCGGTTTCCACGGGTTTCATTTCCACTGTCATGGAGTCCGGATCAGCCGCAAACACCACATACCCGTCCCGGACCGCCACCAGGGACTCCTCAGGAACCACCAGTGTATTTTCTCTGTAGCCCAGAATGAGCATAGCCGCGGCAAAAGCTCCGGGCCTCAGCTTATTGACCGGGTTGTCTATGGCAGCCTTGAGTTCCAGAGTCCGGGTGGATTCATTTACTGTAGGGCTTATAAAGGTGACTTTTCCCTGAAACCTTTTATCCGGATAGGCTGAGACCTCTGCCAGCACTGTCTGCCCCGGAGCCACCCCGGCCATATATTTCTCAGGGATGTTAAAGGTTATTTCCAGGGGATCAGTCTGATACATGGTTGCCAAGACCTGGCCCGGGGATATCACTGAACCTTTGTCAACCATTCTGTTGGAGATATACCCTGTCAAAGGGGCCAGCACTGACGCATCAGAAATGTCCTCCCTGGCCAGTTCCACATGGGCGGAAAGACGTTTGACCTCAGCTGCTGCGGATTCCATGTCGGTCTGGACCCGATCCATCTCATTTTCCGAGATGATGCCCTGCTTGTACAGTCTGGCAAAACGCTGATGATTGCGCTTCAGATTCTGCAGCCTTGATCTGGCTTCCTCCAGGGCTGCCCGGTTGGAGTCCAGCTGTTTCTGCTGTTTCTGGCTTTCAATTTCAAAAAGGAGCTCCCCGCTTTTGACCAGCTCGCCCTCCTGAAAATTGATTCTGGTGATTTTGCCGCTTATTTCCGGTTTGATCTCCACATGTTGAATGGACTGCAGGGTTCCTATACCCTTAACAGTATCCATGAGGGTCACCCGGGAAACCGGGGCCAGTTCCACGGACACGGGCGGTCTTTCAGCCTTGTCCCGGGTGCTTTCTTCTTCCTGCCGGCCGGGATTAAGAAAAAAATAGGCCGTGGCCCCCAGGATAACAATAAAAATCAGCCAGGGGCTGAAAATCAGGGAAAAAATGCTTCTCTTTCTGCCAGTTTCTGAAGCCTGCTCAGATTCAGGGGAATTTATGTTCATTATTGCTCCGTGGGTACGGATCTGTCCAACCGGCAGAAAACCAAAGTGCCGGTCGAAGAATCAAGGGATTTATTTACGGGATAGACCACCATGAAGATCCTGGATGGCCTGACTATAAGTTTCTCATCAGACCCGGTCACAGACAAAGCCCCATGATTGCGTTCCCTTAGAAAGAATCCTTGAAAAGACCTTTCAGGGCCTGTCTGCCTGATTCCTCAAGAAACCTGGTCCCGGTTCCTGTGAAACTCTGTCTGGAAATGACAGGCTTCTGCATTTCCTGCCACTTGCCTTCATCCCAGCGAAACCAGCTCTCTTTGGTCTGATCAAAGACAAAAAGAGGCTTGTTACAGATTTTGGCGTATTCCGCGCCCCAGCCGGTGCCTCCTTTAACAGTCTGGTCATCCATGATCCGGCCAACCACAAATATTTCCATTCCGCTTTCCACCTGCCAGGAAATGGTCTGAAGAACTTTGCGGAATATGGGGGCCCGGGAATAGTTGCGGTTCATGAGCCTTGAAACATAAGTAATGCTCACATCCTTTCTGGCCAGTTCTTCGCTGGTCAGATATCTTACTCCCCTTGTCCTTTCCATGCTGTGGCCTTCAAAGCTGTAGTTGACTTCCTGCAGCCCATATTTTTCAGCCAGCTCGCCAAAACATGCTTCTGTGCCTTTGGCACCGCCGCTATACAGTATAAATTCCTCCTGTTTCATTTTTCCTCCTGGTGGTAAGATATTTTTTAAATATCTCAAGCGTTAGACGGTTAAGTCAAAATGTATCAGAACCAGCCCTAAAAATCCAATGTAACAGTTTAGCCGTTTGCATGAGGCACGGGGACTGGCTCTCCCGTCACCC
>CAZHCY010000066.1:0-10210 GCA_964531185.1 uncultured Desulfovibrionales bacterium
CCGGAGGGGAACTGGATCTTCCAGCGCCTGTTTTTCTGAGTCTTTTTCTTGCATCAACCAAAAAACAAGCGCCGGGGTGCCCTGCTTTCCTTAAAAAGGGCTAAGGCTGTTACCATTTTTTCAGCTTTCCTGACCATTGAAATGTTCTTCCCAGAAGATCAGTCTTTGACAGTTGGGGCAGTTCATTATCTGTTCGCCCTTCTGGATTTCGATGAAGGATTGAGGCGGAATGCTGATGTAGCAGCCGGTACAAACCCCCCGTTTGACTGAGACGATGACCGGGTTGTTAAGTCTGTCTTTGATGAAATTGTACCTGGACAGAATCGGGGCCGGTACATCTGAACATGCTTTTTCTCTTTTTTTATTCAGCACCTTTATTCTCTGGTTGATTTCATTCATTTCCGAATCAAGGGTGGACTGACATTCAGCCAGTTCCTGATTCAGGGATTCTCTCTGAGTTGTCAGATCTTCCTTTTTTTCCTGATGAATCTGGATATCTTCCCTGAGGTTGGTCATTTCCTCTTCGCGGAAGCGATTCAGCTTTTCCAGATTGTCCATTTCCCTCATCATGGCATGATATTCCTTGGTGTTGTTGACCATCATGAGTTTGTTCTTGCTTTTTTTGATTTTGTTGGCGTCTTCTTCAATATCATGAGCCAGCTTCTTTTTCTGCTGGTTCAAAAGTTCCAGACGTTCATCGGTCTGAGAGATCTGCTCATCAAGAGTATCCAGGGAAGCTTTCAGCTCTTCGAGATGTTTGGGCGCTTCCACCAGCCTGTTTTTGAGTTTGATCATTTCAGAGTCAATTTCCTGAAGTTCTACCAGTCGTTTGATCTGGTCAATATATTTGCTCAATTTAATTCCTCCCCTGAAAAAATATCAGATCAGCCTGAAAGGTGATCTGCCTTTAATGAAAATTATTTCAATGTCTTTAAGCTGTTTTTGGAGTTTTTCATGCCATTTATGCATCATGATTTCTTCAAGGCAGAAATGTCCTACATCCAGGACAGTTCCTATGGCTTGCACTTCCTGGCCCTGATGAAACTTGACATCACCGGTTATAAATACCTGCGCCCCGGCCTGAAAAGCTGTTGCAGCCAGGTCTGCTCCTGACCCCGGGCAGCAGGCCAGGGTTGTGACTTGTTCCGGAGCCTGGCCGGAAAGAATTATATTGTCTATTTCAAGCATATTTTTCAGCCTGGAGATGAATGTCTTGAAATCCAGCTCCCGGGACAGCTGTCCATAAAAACCCAGGCCGAATTGTTTCCGGTGCTGGAAATTTTCCTGGATGGAACACAGAATACCGGGATGTTTTGCATAAAGAGCACTCATGAACAGGCTGAGATTTTTTTCCGGCAGTAAAATTTTCCTGGTGGGGCCCTGGTGAAGATCAGGGTTATCTGTTATCAGCCCGGGAAAAGATGCTTCAGGTTCAGAAAAATTCACAGGCCTTTCAAAAGTCAGCTCCATGATTTTTTCAGTCACAGTGGGCATCAATACCCTGGTGTTTTTCAGCTGCAGATCCCTGGCCAGCCACCATGCAGGCCCCCTGGGGTTTACATCCAGGGAGGTGTGGGCACTGTAAAGGGTTGTTCCGGAACAGAGCAGGAGTTTCAGTATGCGGTGAAAAGATCCAGGGGTGCTGGGCAGTGATGGTTTGAGGGTGAGGGGATGGTGAGTAAGGATAAGGTCAGCGTTGAATTCCAGGGCTTTTTCAATGGTTGACTGATCCGGATCCAGGGCCATGGCTACAGTTTTGATGTCCTGCCTTGTCCCGGCCACCTGGGTTCCGGAGTTGTCCCACTCAAAGGCGAGTCCTGGCGGCGCATCAGCCTCAATATGTTTTATGAATTCCTGGATTAGCATCTGGGCTGTGAAAATATTTTAAAAAACAATGCATTTTTTTGTTGTCGGATCATGGGCAGTGCATCAGGGCAGTTCAGCCCGGAAGAGCAAGTATGTCAGTAACGCCTGGGTGTCTGGCAAATAAAAAAGGTGCTTCCCTGCATCTGTCCGGGGAAGCACCTCTTTCCGGTTTGTCTTTATGCCTAAGGCAAGGCGGTTTCTGATTAGATAATCCTTTTGTCAGCAATGGTACTCTCTGTTAGTGGTGGGCCAACCAGGATTTGAACCTGGGACCTTCCGGTTATGAGCCGGTGGCTCTGCCAACTGAGCTATTGGCCCAGAAATGTAAAAAGATTATTTTTAATAAATCAGGCAGGATTTGTCAATAAATATTTTGGGTGAGATGCCTGATCAGACCCGGCAGGGTGAGAGAGTCCGGCAGCAAAAAGGGCCAGGACTTAAAGAGCGGGCTGGGCGTAAGGGTTTGGAATGTTTTTTTTTAGCTCTGAGCAGTCCGTATTCAACAGGACTGCTCAGAATTATTAACAAATGCAGGTTAGCCGGCAAAAGCCTTTTCAAAATTGGGAACAACCTGTTTCTTGCGGCTCATGACTCCGTCAAGCCATACAGATGTGCCTTGAACAGCACTGCCAAATCCTTTCTCAACCACCGAAGGATCATCTGAAACCACCAGCATTTCCGAACCTTCCTTCATGATGTCGGTGAGCAGAAGGAATACAGAATGACGCTGACCTTCTTCCTTGATCTTCTGCATTTCCTGATAGAGGTCATCTTTGATGCCGTCAAAAATTGACAGATCCACAACTTCCAGCTGGCCGATGCCCACTTTGCTGCCGCTCATGTTGAAATCTTTGTAGTCCCTGAAGATCAGATCCCTGGGAGAAGTACCATCCACAGCTGATTTGACCTTGAACATTTCCATGCCCAGGGCGGTCATGTCATCAACGCCTGCGATGGAAGCCAGGGCTTCACATGCTTTGGTGTCCTGGTCTGTGCAGGTGGCGGACTTGAAAATAACTGTATCGCTCAGGATGGCGCAAAGCATGATGCCGGCAATGTTCTTGGGGATTTCAATGCCGTGGAAGTCATACATGGCCTTGATTACTGTGCAGGTACATCCCACGGGCCATATCCAGCATTCCAGGGGATTGGGGGTGGTTACGTCGCCCAGTTTGTGATGGTCTATGATGCCCAGAATTTCAGCCTTGGACAGGTCGTCCAGGCTCTGGGCCAGATCGGAATGATCCACAAGTATGACCTGTTTGCCTTCACCTGAGGAAATAATTTCAGGGGCGCTGAAGCCGTATTTGTCAAGGACGAATTTGCTTTCAGGAGTCAATTCTCCCTGCGTTGCCGGAACAGTTTGAGTACCCAGCTTGCTTTTAAGGTCGGCAACGGCTATAGCCGCACATACGGAATCAGTGTCTGGATTCTTGTGACCGAATGCAATTGCGGACATAAAATACCTCCTAACAGAATTGGTTTGTTTTTGCGCAGAATTTTGGATAAAAACTTCGCGTCATTTAACACATAGTTTTTATCCTGCCAAGTTAAATTTTTTGAGCATTCTGCTGCTGACGGCATTGATGCCCCGGGATGCTGGATTTGTTGTAACAGTTTGACCCTTTTTTAGGAAAGCAAGGCACTCCAGCGCTTGGTTTTTTATTTATGTAAACCCAGACCTGGAAAAACAGGCGCCGGGAGAGCCAGTCCCCCTCCGGGCAGTATGCTTCCGGGCAGAAGCCGCGCCTCATCTAACTGGCTGAACTGTTACGATTTGTTTTTGATGCAATCAGATACTTCCATCTTAATCCAGCCTTTTGAGCGCGCTTGAGCAGGTCAAACTTATCAATGTCCGTCTGAGGCTCATTCCGGACATGTCCCTTTGACAAACAGGACAATTTCAAACATAAAAGGAATAGACAGTAGGTAACAGTTTAGCCCTTTTTAAGGGCGCAGGGCACCCCAGCGCTTGTTTTTCCAAGTCTGGGTTTACATAAATGAAAAACAGGCGCTGGGAGAGCCAGTCCCCCTCCGGGCAGTATGCCTCCGGGCAGGAAGCCGTGCCTCATGCAACCGGCTGAACTGCTATAATAAACACTGTTTTTGCGCTGGAAAATAAATTATGGGTTTTGTTAATGTTGATGATTTGGAAGCGGGAATGGTCCTGGAGACGGATCTGCATACTCAGGACGGCCGGTACCTTCTGCCTGCCGGCAAGGTGCTTGATGAAAAGAGCATCATGACCTGTAAAGCCTGGGGGATAAGCCGGGCCGGGGTGCTCAATCATGATCAGGACTCCCTGAATGCAGCCCGGATGGCAGCCATTGATCCTCAAATTCTGGCCAGCAGCAAAAAGATACTTAAGCCCTATTTTTCCAAATCCACGGTTAATCATCCGGCCATGGTGGAGTTGATCAGGATTGCTGTGGAGCATCATGCTGCCAGGCTGGCCCGGGGCAATGTTTCTTTGGAAGGGCAGATTAAAGCCTGTGTCCATCTTAAGGAGCCTGACCTGAAAGACATTAAGCCCCTGGAGATTTCAGCCCTGCAGCTGGTCCGGGAACAGGTGGAACTGATTTCTCTTCCGGATATTTTTTACAGGATTCTGGAAGTTCTGGAATCTCCTTTCAGCTCAGCCAAACATGTGGCTGATGTGGTCAGCAAGGACAGCAGCCTCTCAGCCAAACTGCTGAGGCTGGTGAACAGCGCATTTTACGGCTTTCCCTCAAAAATTGATTCCATCAGCAGGGCTGTGGCCATCCTGGGCTCCAGAGAGCTGACCTCTCTGGCCTTGGGGATTTCAGTGCTCAGGGTTTTTCAGGGGATACCCAGGGAAGTGCTGAACATGGAGAATTTCTGGAAGCACAGTGTCAGCTGCGGGGTTTATTCCAGCCTTATTTCCTTGAAATCCCTGGGATTTTCAGATGAGCGCTTTTTTGTGGCCGGGATGCTGCATGATATCGGCAGGCTGATCTTGATCAAGGCTGTGCCGGATCATTGTCTTCAGGCCATGGGATATGCAGTCAGCCGCAAAATTCCTCTTTACCAGGCTGAGCAAAAAGTCCTGGGGTTTGATCATGCCCGAATCGGAGGATTGCTTTGCCGGGAGTGGAAAATGCCTGTGGCCCTGGAAAAGATGGTCCGCTGCCACCATGAACCGTCAAAGGCCATAAATATTGCCGAAGCAGCCACTGTTTATCTGGCAAATATTATGAGTCTGGTAAAGGAGCCTGACACTGTCCTGGAAGGGAAGTTCCCTCCTTTGTGTGTCAAGGCCTGGGACAGCCTGGGAATAGACAGAAGTGATCTCTGCCCCATAGTACAGGAAGCAGAGAGAAGCATGGCAGAGATCATGGATATCTTTCTAAGTGCGGAGTAGCAGACATGGATGACAAGCAGGACCGGGTTGCCTCCCTTGAAGAGGAGGTCAAGTATCTTCGGGATGAAAGAAGAAAGGCTGTGGAAGCCCTGGAAATGGCTGCCAATCTGGGCAGATTTGATACCGGTTCTGAAGGGAAGATGGACAGCAGAACCATTCTCAGCGAAACAGCCTTTAAACTGAAAAGCCTCATAGATTTTAAGGGGATTGCTTTTTATCTGGTGAATGAAAATGACAGCGCTTTTTATATGGCCCTGTGTGATCCCAGGGATATGGAAAAAACAGTTCAGGAGGAAGTGGACAGGCTGATCTCTGATCACACATTTGCCTGGGTGCTCAGAAGGGGCAAGGCAGTTCTTATTAAATCCCATACCCATGATTTTAATCTTCTGCTGCGCTCCATGACCACCCCTTCAAGGGTCAGGGGAATGTTTGTGGGTATTCTGGAACAGGACATCAGAAATATTTCCGATACCATTTATTCTCTTCTTTCCATTGTCATTCTTTCCAGCTCCTCGGCCCTGGAGAGCATTGAAACCTACAACCACATGCGTTTTCTGAACAGCAGGCTGGAAAAACAGGCCCTTGAACGGGAACGGATGTACAAGGACATCTTTGAGAATGCTCCAATAGCCATTTTCAGGAGCACTCCGGACGGAAAATTTCTCAAGGTCAACCCCAAATACGCTGAAATTGCAGGATATGATTCACCTGAAGAAATGGTGGCCTCCATTACTGACATTGGCAGGCAGCTTTATGTAAATTCTGAAGACCGGGAAAGGTATAAACGAGAACTGGCTGCTCATGGCCATGTTTTCAATTTTCAGGTCCAGTTGAAAAAGACAGACAATACCCTTTTCTGGGCTTCCATGAATACCCGGACCATCAAAAACAATCACGGCCGCATCATATATTATGACGGTTTTCTTATGGACATTACCGAGCAGATTTATGCCCAGCAGGCCCTTATTCAGGCCAAGGAAGCTGCAGAAACAGCCAGCAGAACCAAGAGTGAGTTCATGGCCAATATGAGCCATGAACTTAGAACTCCTTTGAATGGCATGCTGGGCATGCTGCAGCTGCTTGAACACAGCGGACTCGGTAAAGATCAGAAGGAGTTTGTTGACCTGGCCATCAAGGCTGGACAGAGGCTGACTGATCTTCTGGGCAATATCCTGGATCTGTGCAAGATTGACAAGGGCATGCTGGTTATTGATGAAAAGCCTCTGTCCATAAGGGATTTGTTTATTCATCTGGAAGATACCTTCAGTCTGGCCTCTCAGGAAAAAGGGATTAACTGGCAGACCTATATTGCTGAAGATATCCCGGAGCAGGTTATTGGAGATGAGGTCCGCCTGAAAAGCATTCTTTTCAATCTGGCCGGAAATGCGGTCAAATTCACCAGGCAGGGCACCGTAAAGCTGGAGGCCTGGACTGTTGGTCAGAAAGATCTTTGTCGGATTTTTATTCTTTTTGTGATTTCAGATACCGGGATCGGTTTTCCGAACAAAATGGAAGAAGATATTTTTGAGCCCTTTATTCAGGCTGAAGGATCATATACCAGAAAATACCAGGGGGCAGGCCTGGGTCTTTCAGTGGTGAAAAGAACTGTGAACATACTTGAAGGCAGTCTCTGTTTTGAAAGCCGGGAAGGCCAAGGGTCAACCTTTTACCTGAGTCTGCCTTTTCAAATTCCTGAGTCAGATGCCATCTCAGCACAGGACAATGATCAGCCCATGGTCAGGGATCAGCGTCTGGCCTCCAGGACAGTATTGATCGTGGAGGATGAGCCCACAAACCTGTTTTTTGCTGAAAAAATGCTTCAGAAAATGGGCTTTAAAACATTGACTGCTGATGACGGGACAACAGCCCTTGATGTTCTTGAACAGAGCAAGGTTGATTGTATCCTGATGGACATTCAGCTCAAACAGATGGATGGAGTGCAGACCACCAGAGCCATCAGAAAACATGATGGTTCAAAATTCGATCCAGACATTCCCATTGTGGCGACAACATCTTATGCCATGGAAGGGGACAGAGAAAAATTCCTTAAAGAAGGGATGAATAATTATATTCCAAAACCCTTGAAATCCGCTGAATTAAAGGCTTTGCTGAAAAAAATATTTGAAAATCAGTAACAGTTTTGCCCTGTATTCCTTAACCGGGCAAACCATTTTCAGAATAATATCAGGCTGAATGTGTTGTTTATACTGCTGAAGTCACATTTAAGATAACAGTTTAACCTTTTTTAAGGGTAACAGTTTAGCCGTTTGCATGAGGCACGGGGACTGGCTCTTCCGTCACCCACTTGGCAATCCAACAGGCATTCAACTTCAAAAATTCAGCTCAAGGGGGTGACGGGGTGCCTGTCCCCTGCGCCCTTAAAAAGGGCTAAACTGTTACTTTTAAGGAAAGCAGGTCACCCCAGCGCTTGTTTTTTATTTATGTAAACACAGACCTGGAAAAAGCAAGCTCTGTCAGAGCCGGTCCCCCTCCAGGCTGTATACCTCCAGGCAGGAAGCCGTGTCACATGCAAATGGCTGAACTGTTACCATTTAAGAAGCCAAGGTTATTATGAATTCTCAATCTTGCATCTGCGGACCGGGATTTTTTCCGCAACAGTCTGAAGATATTTATTTTCAGAAGGACTGTTCTGTCCTGCTGGTGGATGATGACCCTGATTTCATGCTGATCCATGAAAAAATACTTAAAGAAGCTGGATACAGGGTTTTCAAGGCTGCCACCGGATTTCAGGCGGAAGATATCCTGAAGAAGATCCAGCCGGCAGTGATTCTGCTTGATGTGGAGCTCCCGGACACCAATGGACTGGATTTATGCTGCAAGTTCAAAAAGCAGGGAGTGGCTGAAAAGAGCAGAGTCATTTTTATTTCAGGAGTGAGGACCAGCTCCCAGGATATGGCCCAGGGGCTGAATGCCGGTGCAGACGGATATATTTCCAAGCCTGTGCATCCCCAGGAATTAGTGGCCAGGATCCATGCTGCAGTCAGGATTTGGAAAACAGAACAGGAACTTGTCCTGCAGAAGAAACTGGCTGAAACAGCCAGAAAGCAATGGGAGTTTACCTTTGATTCAGTGCCTGATCTTATGACTGTTCTGGATGTTGAACAGCGCATTCTGTTCTGCAACAGGGCCATGGCTGAGCGACTGGGTCTGGGTAAGTCGAAGATTGTCGGCCGGTACTGCTATGAACTGGTCCACGGCATGGATTGTCCGCCTGAGGACTGTCCGCACCAGGCCATGCTTAAGAGCCTGGCTTCCAGCAGTATTGAAAAGCAGGTTCCTGGTCTGGGCGGGATATTCAGGGTTTCCGCCAATCCCATGCGCGACAGTCAGGGCAATCTTCTGGGCAGTGTTCACGTGGCCAGGGATGTATCCGGCCGGAGGTCTGCGGAGCAGGAGGCTGCAGACAGAACCCAGCAATTGGAAGCGGTAATGAACAGCATTGACAGCCTGGTATATGTTTCAGACATGGACACCCATGAAATCCTGTTCATGAACGAATACGGCCGGAAAATGTTTGGTGCCGTGACCGGCAGGAAATGCTGGAAAGTGCTCAGACACAACATGAAGGGTCCCTGCAGGTCCTGCAAGAACTCTCAGCTGGTGGATGAAAAGGGCCGTCCGCAGAAAACCCTGGACTGGCAGTATTTTAATTCAGTTAACAACCGCTGGTACAGCTGCCGGGACAAGGCCATTACCTGGAAAGACGGGAAACTGGTTCATCTGCAGATCGCTACGGATATAACCCGGCAAAAAATTGCCGAAGAGGCCATTTCAAGAAGTGAAAAAAAGTTCAGGCTGCTGTTTGAAAATAACAGGGATGCCATTATCTGGGCTGACAGCAGGGGGCGCATTGTCAACTGTAATAAGGCTGCTGAAAAACTTTTCGGATATAAAAGCCAGGAGCTGATTGGTGCTTACCATACCATCCTGCATCCGCCTGAAAAAAACCCTGAATATGAAAAGCTGTTTAAAAAGGCCATCAGAGATAAACAATCTCTTAATGTGGATATTGATGTGATTACCAAAGACGGTACTTTAAGGCAGGCCAATTATTTATCCACCATCATAACCATGGACGGCCAGGAATTCAGCCAGGGAGTGTTCATTGACATCACCACAGAACAGCAAAACAGAAAAACCCTGGAGCGGTTCAGAACAGCCCTGGACAGCAGTGCAGACAGTATATTCATCATTGACCGGGAAGAGATGCGCTTTGTGGATATGAATCTCATGGCCTGCGAGGCGCTGGGCTATTCCAGACAGGAGCTTCTGGCCATGGGACTTCAGGATATTTCACCCCAGTTCAACAGAAAAGAGCTGGAAAATATCTGTGATTCAGTGATTGAAGATCAGACCCAGGCTGGAATCCTGAAAACCCTGCACCAAACCAGGGATGGCACCACTTTTCCGGTGGAAGTCAGGCTGAGGGCTTTTTTTCAGGACGAGGGACCGCTCATCATTTCAGTGGCCCGGGATATAACCAGCTATAAAATAGCGGACGATGCCCTGAAATACAGACTATCCCTGCAGCGGCTGCTCATGGATATTTCCATGGTCTTTCTGACAGCTCCGGTGGATTATCTGGAGCAGGCCATGGAAGAAGCCCTTATGCGGGTTGGAAAATTCACCCAGAGCGACAGAGTATTCATAAGAAAATATGATCCGGATAATGACAAACCCACCAATTTATACGAGTGGTGTGCTCCGGAAATAAGGCCGGGTGTGGGGGAGGCCGCGGACAGATTCGAGGGGGGTGTCGACTTGCCGAGTCCGCCCTTGCCGTACACGGCGAACACCTTGGCGGTGTCGATGCCGAGGTCGTCGTCGAGATGGACCTGCACGCTGCCTTCCCCGGCGGGGCGGCGCGGCGCGGGCCGTTTGGGATTGAGCATGGTCATGGTCGGTCTCTCTCGATCAGGCGGCGCCGGCCGCAGCTTG
>CAZHCY010000067.1:0-5974 GCA_964531185.1 uncultured Desulfovibrionales bacterium
ATATTTTTTGTTAAAGATGGTGGAATCAGCTGATTTTTCGCAAGTGCTGCTTTTCCTGGATTCCCTGGGCCGGTTCAGGATCAAGCCGGGCCTGGACAGGATGAGGCAGGGGCTTGATAAACTGGGGCGCCCGGACAGGGATGTGTTCATTATCCAGGTGGTGGGGACCAACGGCAAGGGATCAGCAGCCTGTTTTCTGGAAAGTCTGGCCAGGGAGCACGGGCTTTTGACCGGGCTGTATACCTCGCCTCATCTGATCAGTGTCAGGGAGCGGATCATGGTGGCTGAAAAAAAGGTGTCCAGAAAAATCTGGGCAGAAACAGCTGCAGAAATTGCTTCAGGCTGCGGAAATCTGAATTTCAGCTATTTTGAATTTCTGACCCTGATGGCTGTACTCATCTTCAGGAAAATGAAAGTGGATCTGGCAGTGATGGAGGCCGGGCTGGGCGGCTCTTTTGATGCCACTTCAGCCCTGGATCAGGATTTTCATGTCTTTACCCGGGTGGGGCTGGACCATACCCGGATTCTGGGCAGCACCACGGAAGAAATTGCCCGGGACAAGGCCGGGGCCATGGCTGGGAGCCCGGCGGTTATTGCCAGGCAGGAGCCGGTGGTAATGGAGATTTTCAGACAAAGAGCGGCTCAAGTGGGAACCAGGCTTTATTCCACCCGGGACTGGTTTGTTTTTGAAAAAGACAGGCTGAAGCAAAAAGATGAGCCCGGGGCTGAAATACCTTTGTCCTGTCTGGGTCTTGCTGGTCCTCACCAGCTGGACAATGCAGCAGCCGCCCTTCTGGCCTGGAAAAAGATTCTTAAGTCTGTGCAGATGGAGTATGATCATAAGCTGTGTCTGGCCGGGCTTAAAAAGGCTTTCTGGCCGGGCAGGATGCAGGTGATAAATACCAGCCCCCTGATTATTCTTGATGCAGCCCATAATCCCCAGGCCCTGCTGGCTCTGAAGAAAGCCCTGGAGATATCCGGCATTAAGCCCCGGACCATGATTTTCAGCTGTCTGGCGGACAAGGAGGTGGCGGACATGGCAGAGATCATCAAGGGGTTCAGGGCCCAAAGGATATTTGTTCCGGCCCTGGACGCCGGTGAAAGGAGCTGTGATCCAGAACTGCTCTGCCGGCAGCTTGGTCCGTCTGCCTGCCCTGCACTGGAATTTCCGGAAATACTTGCCCGGATGAAACCGGAAGAGGGTCCGGTTCTTGTCTGCGGATCCCTGTATCTGTTGGGCCTGGTTTATGCCAGGTTTCCGGAACGGCTTTGCAGGCAGGGTTGATTAAGTTATGCTCTGGTGATAAATCGGGCGGCTGTACTGCATTTGTCCCGGCAGCCGGACCGGATGGGGAGCTGCATGCCTGAGGTGCCCTGAGCGGGATTTTTTTCTGATCCATAAGCAGGGCAAGGCTGCATAAATCCCAATTTTTTGGCGCGGCCCGGGAGAATGCTGTTCTAAAGAAGGCGGGCCTCACCGGATATGCAGCCCGCTGGACATATACCCCCTGAAACACCATTTTCCTGGAGGAAACTTGTCCCGTCTTTACCGTCTTTTACCGTCTGTTGATGCTGTGCTTGTGGAACTGGAGGATGATCCCCTTTCCCGGAGTCTGCCCCGGGCTTTTGTCCGGGACCTGGTGAATGATTTTCTTGACCTGTGCCGGGAAGAAATCAGGTCCGGCACCCTGGCTTCTGAAGAAGAGCTTGGCCGGGAAAGGTTTATGAACCGGCTCAGGTCTTATCTCAAAGTGCATTCCAGACCTCATTTCAGAAGGGTGATCAATGCCACAGGCGTGGTGATACATACCAATCTGGGCAGATCCATCCTGAACACAGGTGCGGCCCTGGCAGTACAAGAAGCCTGCCTGCATTATTCCAATCTGGAATTTTCCCTGAAAACAGGCCAGCGGGGCAGCAGATACAGCCATGTGGAAGACCTGCTGTGCCGGATTACCGGAGCTGAAGCCGGGCTGGTGGTGAACAACAATGCAGCGGCTGTTCTGCTGATCCTGGATACCCTGGCCAAGGGCAAGGAGGTCATTGTTTCCCGGGGACAGCTGGTGGAGATTGGAGGTTCGTTCCGCATCCCGGAAGTCATGGCCAAGTCCGGGGCCATTCTCAGGGAAGTGGGGGCCACCAACCGCACCCACCTTAAGGATTATGAACAGTCCATCAACCGGGAAACCGGAGCGCTGCTCAAGGTACATACATCCAACTACAGGATCATTGGTTTTCACAAGGAAGTCAGCCTGAAGGATCTTGTGGAGCTGGGCCGGGTTCACCATCTGCCGGTGATAGAGGACATGGGCAGCGGAAATTTCTTTGATTTCAGCGCCAGGGGATATAATTTCATGTCAGAACCCACTGTTCAGCAGGTGGTGGCTGACGGAGTGTCTGTGGTGTCGTTCAGCGGGGACAAGCTCCTGGGAGGTCCCCAGGCAGGCATTATTGTCGGCCGCAGGGAATATATTGATCCCATCAAGAAAAATCCCATGAACAGGGCCCTGAGGATTGACAAGATGACTCTGGCCGCCCTGGAGTCCACCCTGCGCCTGTACCTTGATGTAGAAACCGCCGGAACTCAGGTTCCCACTCTGCGCATGATTACCATGCCGGCTGCTGAACTGGAAAAATCGGCCCGAAAGCTTTGCAGGACCATTAACCGCCAGGCTGGAGCAGCTCTGGAAACCAGGGTTTTTAAAGCCCATTCCAGGGTGGGGGGCGGAGCCTTTCCTGAGCAGGACCTGCCCACATTTCTGGTGGGGATCAAGCCCCGGGATCTTGGCATCCAGGCCTTGCGCGACAGGCTGCTGAACACGGATCCGCCCCTGGTGGGCAGGATAGAAGAGGATATGTTTTGTCTGGACCCCAGAACCATGGATCAATCAGAATTCAGGCTGGTCAGCCGGGTGCTGGATCAGGCCCTGACCGGTGGTCCGGAAACTGATACTGCAGAAATGAACCGCTAAACAGAGCAAAATGGAGCTAAGAATGGAGTTCAAGCCTGGAAACTGCTGGGAGGTGTTTAACACTTCAAATCACCAAAAAAATATGGACAAACTGGCTGATGATTACATTGCTTTTTTAAGCACCTGCAAAACTGAAAGGGAAACCGTTGATTTCATAGTGGACCAGGCTGGAAAGCACGGTTTTCAAGCCGGAACCTCCAGGGACCGGTTTCTGAAGATCCATAAAGGCAAGAGTCTGGTTCTGGCCAGAAAGGGGCTGAATCCTCTTTCCACGGGGGTCAGGATCATAGGCGCCCATGTGGATACTCCCCGGCTGGATCTAAAACAGCACCCTCTGTACGAGGAATGCCGGGTCAGTCTGGCCAAGACCCATTATTACGGAGGCATCCGCAAGCACCAGTGGCTGGCCCGTCCTCTGGCTCTGCACGGCCTGGTGGTCAAGACCGATGGTTCCAGGGTCAATATTGTCCTGGGTGAGGACCCGGCTGATCCGGTGTTCACCATAGCCGACCTGCTGCCGCACCTGGCTGCCAAACAGATAGAAAAAAAAGTTTCCGATGCCTTTGAGGCGGAAAAGTTGAATGTTATCCTGGGCCATATCCCGGTGAAAAAAGATTCCCAGGATGACAAAAATCAGGTCAAGCATGGAATTTTGAAGATTCTTCATGAGCGCTACAATATTGTTGAAGAGGATCTGTTCAGTGCCGAGCTGCAGGCTGTTCCTGCCGGACCGGCAAGATATGTGGGCCTGGACAGGGGGCTGGTGGGTGGATACGGCCATGATGACCGGGTCTGTGTTTTTACCGCTTTTCAGGCTTTTATGGACCAGAAGGATCCTGAGTACACCCAGGTTTTTGTGGTCTGGGACAAGGAAGAAATTGGTTCCGAGGGTTCCAGCGGTGCCAAATCCCTGTTCATGGAGTATTGTTTTGAGGAAATGCTTGAGGCCTGGGAACCCCAGACGCGGCTCAGGACCATGTTTGAAAACACCCGAGCCCTGTCAGCTGATGTTCACGGGGCCATGGATCCGGATTATCAGGACTTACATGAAAAACTGAATGCCTCTTTGCTGGGGGCAGGTCCGGTTTTCTGCAAATTCACCGGCCATCGGGGCAAGGTGGGGGCCAATGACGCCCATGCCGAATACGTGGCCTGGCTGCGGGGGATTCTCAACGCCGGGAATATTCCCTGGCAGATGGCTGAGACGGGCAAGGTGGATATGGGCGGAGGCGGAACCGTAGCCAAATTTTTGTCCATTTACGGGATGGATATCATTGATTTTGGACCTGGAGTGCTGGGCATGCACAGCCCCTTTGAATTGTGCAGCAAGGCGGATATTTATGCCGCCTTTCTGGCCTATAAACATTTTTTCGGATCTCGGAGAGAATAAATGCCGGTAATAATGGGGACAGCCGGGCATATTGATCACGGCAAGACAACATTGATCAAGGCCCTGACTGGGATAGAGTGCGACCGACTGGTGGAGGAAAAAAAACGGGGAATCACCATTGAGCTGGGCTTTGCCTTTATGGATCTGGACAGGGACCTGCGGCTGGGGATCATTGATGTTCCCGGCCACGAAAAATTTGTCAAGAACATGGTATCCGGGGCTTCAGGCATTGACTTTGTTCTGCTGGTCATAGCAGCTGACGAGGGGGTCATGCCCCAGACCAGAGAGCATCTGGAGATCTGCACCCTGCTGGGCATCAAGACCGGGCTGGTGGCCCTGACCAAGACGGACGTGGCGGATGAGGAGCTGCTGGAGCTGGTTCAGGAGGATGTTCAGGAATACCTGCAGGGCACTTTTTTAAAAGATGCGCCTGTGGTGCCTGTTTCCGCCCACACTGGACAGGGACTGGAGACCCTTACGGCCCATCTAAGGGAAATGGCTTCCTCCTTCAGCATCCAGCGTCGGGCTGATCTGTTCCGGCTGCCTGTGGACCGGATTTTTACCATGCGCGGCCATGGAACGGTTATTACCGGGACAACGGTTTCCGGCTCCATTTCAGTGGGGGAAGAAATCATGATTTATCCCCTGGAGCTTGTTTCCCGGGTCAGATCGCTGCAGGTTCACGGAGAACAGACCCAGCAGAGCAGCGCAGGCATGCGCACCGCAGTCAATCTCCAGGGTTTGGAAAAAGAGGACCTGGAAAGGGGCTTTGTGCTGGGCAGACCAGGCACCCTGTTTCCGTCCCGGGTCTGGGACCTGGAGCTCATCTGCCTGGAATCTGCACCCAGAGCTTTGAAACACAGGACCCAGATTCATTTTCATCACGGATCCAAGGAGGTCCTGGCCAGGATATATCTGCTGGACAGGGACAAGCTTGAACCCGGGGAAACATGCGTGTGTCAGGTCAGGTTTGATGACCCCATGGCCGGAGTCTACGGGGACAGATGCGTGGTCCGCTCCTTTTCCCCTTTGCGGACCATTGCCGGAGGCAGGATCATCAACCCCCTGGCCGGCAAGATTAAAAGGTTTTCCAGGGATGTTCAGGTTCTGGAGCGGCTGGCCGGGGCCCGGGCAGAAGAAGTCATCAGCCTGCAGCTGGAACTGGCCGGGCGCAGAGGCCTGAGCCTGGGACAGCTGATAATTATGACGGATATGGAAGGCAGGGAGCTGGAGAAGAAGCTTCAGATCATGGGCGGACGGCAGGAAGTTTTTCTGTTTGACAAGGACAGAAGGATTTTTGCCGGAGGGAAGGTGGTCCTGGATATTGAAGCAGAAATGCTGGAGCAGCTAAAGGATTTTCACCGCCGCAGCCCCATTCGTCAGGGCATGTCCAGGGGAGAGCTGTCCGGCAAATGGGCAGCGGATATTCCGGAAAAACTGTTTTTTCATGTTCTGGAACGATTGATCAGGCAGGAAAAAATAGTTGCTGAGCAGGAATATATGCGCCTGCCCGGGCATAAAGTTTCCCTGGCTGCTGATGAGGAAAAACTCAAAAAAAAGATTGCTCATACATACCAGAAGGCTGGACTGCAGCCGCCCACCTTTAAAAAAC
>CAZHCY010000067.1:5984-10183 GCA_964531185.1 uncultured Desulfovibrionales bacterium
TTTATTACTCTGCAGCTGCTGTGGAAGACCTCAAGGCCAGAATTGTGCGCTTTTTAAAATCCCACCAGGAAATGGGGCCTGTGGAATTCAAAGAAATCAGCGGCCTTTCCAGAAAATTCGCCATTCCGGTCCTGGAATTCATGGACAAAGAAAAGCTCACAGTCAGGGTCGGGGATAAAAGAAAGCTGCGCAGGCAGGGGTGAGCGGACAGGCAGACAATGCGCATATTAAACATCAGCGGAACCCATTTTGTGTCCGCTTTCAGGGCGCTGGGCCACGAGGTTCTGAGCATGGGCGCATCAGGTACATGCGATGTCCCTCTGAAGCAGCCCCAGGATTTTTCAGATTTATGGAAGATTCTCAAGTCCCGGGCCTTTTATCCTGATCTTGTGTTCTGGAATGATACCTGCCGCCCGCCTGAAGTGTTCGGGCTGGAAAGGCTGCCCGGGGTAACCATAGGCTACAGCATAGATCAGTACTGCAATCCCTGGCATGTTCCCTACAGCTGGGCCTTTGACCTGCTCCTGGTGGCCCAGAAGGACTACCTGAAATTCTTCAACCTTCCCGGACTGCCCAGAAAGGCCATGTGGTTTCCCCTGTGCTGCAACCCGCAAAAAGACAAAGACCTGGGGCTGGACAGAGACATTCCGGTCAGCTTTGTGGGAACCCTGAATCCTCCTCTTAATCCGGCCAGGGCCCTGCTTTTGGACTCCTTCAAAAAAAATCATCCCCTGTATACGCATCAGGGAGCTTATGTTGAAATTTTTTCCAGAAGCAGAGTGGTGCTTAACCAGAGTGCTGCCGGAGAACTCAATTTCAGGCTGTTTCAGGCTGCTTCATGCGGAGCTGCCGTGCTTACCGAGGACACGGGCAATGGATTGCGCGATATTTTTACCCCGGGGAAGGACATCCTGCCCTTTTATGAACGAGGCAATGCGTATCACGCAGTGCAGATAGCCGGAGAGGCACTGCTTGAGCCGGAAAAAATCATGGCCATAGCCAGGGCAGGCCGGGAAAAAGTGCACCGGGAACACAGCACTGAGGTCAGGGCCAAAAAAATTATTAACCTGGCAGAGAGGCTGATGGCCAGAAAGGTTTCCACCTGGCGGAAGAACCATCAGAAGCTGATAGATAAAGAGCTTAGAAAAAGTTTTATTATCCTGGCTGCAGATGAACAGCTGCCCCTGTCCAGAGAACTGCGAAATTTTTATTTTAACCTGGGCGTTGAGTCCTGAAGCCCTGTTTTAAGGTCAATTTCCTTCCAGGGACAGGCCTGTTTTTTTTCTGAAGAATTTCCTGGCCGGACCCTGCAGACTCATCCCGGCTGCGCAGCCGGTAATGGTCCTGAAGCAGGAACATTACCGTCCTGTAACAGTTTAGGGGAGGATTGGTGCGTTTTTGACAGCCAGGCCGGGGACAGTCCCGAAGCCATGGACAGTCCCCGTGCCAAGCCATAATTTTTCAGTTTTTAAGCCGGATTATGTGGTTACAAAAATTTATGGTAACAGTTCAGCCCTTTGCATGAGGCACGGCTTCCTGGCCGGAGGCGGCGCCCGGAGGGGGACTGGCTCTCCCAGAGCTTGTTTTTCTGATTCTGTTTCCTGCATCAGCCGGAAAACAGGCGCTGGGGTGCCCTGCTTATTTAAAAAGGGCTAAACTGTTACCAAAAATTTTTTATCCAGAACAACTCCGGTCTTATCCAGGGTTTTTCTGGTGGGGACTCCGTTTTCATCCCATCCCCTGATCCTGTAGTAATCCTGAAGCATATATTCCATGTCGTGTTTGGATATTTTATGCCCCTGGTAGGGTCCATCAGGCAAGGGTTCCCGCACAAAGCGTCCGGGCAGTTTTTCTGCACTGATGTCCATGCCTTCCCGCAGATTGAATACCCTGCCTGCATTCCAGATCCGGCTGCCCAGTTGATCAAAAAAGCAACCCTGAATGTTGCTTCCAACAGCTGCGTTGACCAAAAGGGCATAGGTGTCCGGGCTGACCCCCATGGCTCCGAAATCACATTTTACCAGGCAGTCGGTGCCGGCCAGATAGTCCTGCAGGGCCATGACCAGTTCAGCCTTGCCTTCCAGCTCCAGGGCCTGGACCGGTTTGCCCTTCCATTCCAGTCCGCTGGCCTCGTATCCGGCCGGGAAGCCCCGCTGATGACAGGCTCCCCTGTCAGCGGTCATATAGGCCAGACCCATGCCTGGCGTACCTCTGGGCCCCCAGGCCGGAGTTTCCAGACCCTTGACGTGCATGGCCAGATCCTGGGCCTGTTCTCCGAGTTCCTGGGCCGCCTTTTTGACTCCCTGGGCCAGAAGCTGTCCCAGGCGGCCTCTTTGATGGGCCATGTCCTCAATAAGGGCGGCTGCTGCCGGGGCGTTTCCGAATTCAAGCCGGTGTTCAGGAAGGTGAGGAATAATTCCTTTTTCCGCAGCTTCAAAGGCAAAGCCCACGCATGATCCTGCGGAAATGGTGTCCAGGCCAAGTTCATCGCAAAGGCGGTTCAAATGAGCCACAGCCCTGATGTCGGCGATTTGCAGGTTGGTTCCCAGCATGGCTGCGGTTTCATATTCCACAATGTCGGTAAAGAATGGGGCGTATTTTCCGGTGCGTACTGCTCCCATCTGGGCACAGGCTATGGGACAGCCGAAACAGGCGGATCTGCCCAGCCAGAGTTTTTTTAACTGGCCCTGATCACCAAGCCCCCGGGCCAGAGGGGAGGTCCCCCGGGAAAAGTTTCTAACCGGGATAAGCCCGGTTTCGCTGGCAAATTCCACTGAGGCTGCGGTTCCGCTGTTCATGAGGCCCTGACAGTCCTGGTTCTGGAATATTTCTCTGGTGGCCTTTTCTGCTGCATGCTGAAAGGCTTTGGGATCAAACACCCGGACCAGACTGTTTCCGTTTAAGGCCAGGGCTTTGAGGTTTTTGGAGCCCATTACCGCGCCTGCGCCTCCCCGGCCGGCCTGTCGGTTGGGTTCGCAGCAGATCAGGGCCATGGGCACCAGGTTTTCGCCTGCCGGACCAATGGTGGCGGTTTTCAGGTGCTGATCCTGGAGCTGGTCCTTGACGGCCCGGGCTGTGCTTATGGCTCCCTGACCCAGCAGGTTTCGGGCGGATTTGAGGGAGGGCCCCTGATGATTCAGATGCAGAAAAACCGGTTCAGGGGATTTTCCGGTAAATATCAGTCCGTCATAGCCTGAGTATTTTATTTCCGGGCCAAGCTGACCACCAAAATAGGAATCCAGAAAAAGATGGGTCAGCGGGGATTTGGTAACCACGCAGGCCCGCATGGCCGGAGCTGAGGTGGCAGTCAAAGGGCCGGCCATGAACATGAGGCAGTTTTCAGGTCCCAGGGGATGGGCTTTTTCAGGCATAAGGTCCAGAAGCAGCCTGGTGCCAAAGCCTTTTCCGCCCATGTATTCCCGGGTCAGCCAGTCCGGGACCCTGATATCGGAAAACCTGGAGCTGGTCAGGTCAATATGTAGAAAGTATCCCATGTTTGAAGTATTCGGCATAAAAAATCTCCGGGGAAGTTTCAGGTCTGGGACAGAAATTCCAGAGCCTGGGTGGGACAGGCCTTGACGCATTGAGGATCACCGCCGCACAGATCGCATTTAAAGGCCTTGCCCGTGTCGTGGTCCAGATGGATCATGCCCAGAGGGCAGTAGCCGGCGCAAATGCCGCAGCCCACGCATTTCTGCTTGTCAATAACCACGGCCCGGGTCTGCTCGTCCCTGGAAATGGCCCCGACCGGACAGGATTTAAGGCACATGGGATTTGAGCACTGTTCACAGACCACAGGCACATGGGCCAGGTTTTCCATGCTGCGGTCAATCTTGAGCATGGCCCTGCCCGGGTTGAAGCCGCCGAACATGCGCATGGAGCAGGCTGTCTGACACAATTGACATCCTGTGCACAGGTCAAAATGAGCTCTGATGAAATGTCCTGGTCTGTGCTTGTTCATAAAATCTTCTCCGTATTTGCCAAAGCAGCCCTTGCTTATGCAAAAACAGGGCATGGATCATGATTGCTCCCACGCTGCCGGGCGGGCACAGCTTCCTGGGGCTGCCGCGTCCGCAGATGAGCGCTGAGCGGGCCGGCTGCCCTTAGATCCTGAGTGCAGGCAGGATAAAATTCATATTCTGTAGCAGTTTAGCCGTTTGCATGAGGCACGGGGACTGGCTCTCCCGTCACCCACTTGG
>CAZHCY010000068.1:0-10163 GCA_964531185.1 uncultured Desulfovibrionales bacterium
AAGGCCAGGCCAGGATGTTGGCCATGATCAGGTTGAACCGTGCTGAAGGCTCAACAAGGGACAGATCTCCGGTAAAAACCTGAAAAAAGTCTTCTGTCTGGTTGAGTTCTGCGTTTTCCCTGGCATTGTCTGTGGCCTGGGGATCAATGTCCATGCCTGTGCCTGACAGCCCCAGCAGGGCCGCTCCAATCCCAAGGATCCCTGAACCTGTACCCAGATCCAGAAAAGATTGTCCTGCATGGACCGCGCCCTGGGCGTAAAGACGGGCCAGAGCTTCCAGACAGAGGCGGGTGGTGGGATGGTGGCCGGTGCCAAAGGCCATTTTGGGGGTGATGATTATTTTTTTCAGCTGGGAAGGCTGATCCTGAAGCCATTGGGGCAGGATGATAAAGGTGTTGTTGATTTTTACGGGCTGGAAGAATTTTTTCCATTCCCGGGTCCAGTCGGTCTGGCTGACCCGGACCAGGGAAAAGGTGCAGCCGGGGAGCTGTTTTTCAAGTCCGGTCCTGAAAGCCATAGCCTGGTCAAGGCTGGTGAAATGGACCACAGCAGTATCCTGGCCCTGTTCTTCCCAGCCCCATCCAGCATGCTCATGCAGAAAGGGCTGCAGAGAGTCAAGGTCATGATCCGGAGATGTTATGCTCAAGGCATGAAAGTGGTTCATGTGGCTCAGGCTTCAGTGGTTTTAAGAACCGCATCCAGGTGGCGGGCAAAATTTTCAAGGTGTTTAAGTTCAATGGTCAAAGGAGGCAGAAGGCGAAGCACTGTTTCCTGGGTCAGATTAAGGACAAAGCCCCTGTCCAGCAGGGCTTTCCAAATGGCTTTTCCAGGCATGGCCAGTTCAACCCCCAGCATTAAACCTTTTCCCCGGACTTCTTTGATTTTACCCGGGTTATCCTCTGCCACATCTTCCAGGAGGAGCTTGACCTGCCGGCCAAGCTGTTCAGCCTTCCGGACAAGCCCGTTCCTTTCAATGATTTCCAGGCCCTTGAGGGCAGCGGCGCAGGCCAGGGGACTGCCGCCAAAGGTAGAACCGTGGCTGCCGGCATCAAAGGCCCGGGCTGTCCGGTTCGAAGCCAGAAGAGCACCCATGGGCAGGCCTGCAGCCAGAGCTTTGGCTGAAGTGACCAGATCCGGAGTCAGCTCCAGATGCTCAAAGGCCCAGAACCTGCCTGTTCTGCCCAGTCCGGTCTGAATTTCATCCACCACCAGCAGCAGATCCCTGGAACGGCACAGCTGGTTAAGGGTCCGGGCAAAATCAGGATCAAGCATCCTGATTCCCCCTTCTCCCTGAATGATTTCCACCATAATGGCTGCGGTTTGAGGACCAATGGCCTGTTCCAGGGCACGGGGATCATTGAAGGGAACATGCTTGAAACCCTGGGGCAGAGGTTCAAAACCCTGTTTAATCCTGTCCTGGCCCGTGGCGGCCATGGAGGCCATGGTCCGGCCGTGAAACGAACCGGACAAAGTCAGGATTTCAAAGCGGTTCTGTTTTTTTATGTGGCTCATGTAGCGCCGGACCAGTTTAATGGCTGCCTCGTTGGCTTCAGCCCCGGAATTGCAGAAAAAGACTTTGTCCAGGGGGGAGAGGGACAGAAGCTTTTCCGCCAGCAGGACCTGTTCTTCCTGATAAAACAGATTGCTGACATGGATAAGTTTTTCAGTCTGGTCCTGAATGGCCTGAATAATCTCCGGATGGCTGTGTCCCAGTCCGCAGACAGCTATTCCGGCCAGAAGATCCACAAACTGTCTGCCATGAAAATCATACAGAATGCTCCCTCTGGCCTTTTTCACGGCCAGAGGATATCTGGCATAAGTATGACAGATGCTTTGAGCGGTCCGTTCCTCCAGGGAAAGACTGGCATCCATGTTCATCTCCCATAAAATTTCAGGGTCAATGGCCGGCATGACAGCTTTTGCTTTCATGCCGAAAAATTACATGCTTCCGGTGTGTCCAAAACCTCCCTGCCCCCGGTCCGTGGCTGAAAGTTCCTGAACAGGAGTAAACCGGGCCTGAAACCAGGGCATAAAAACAAGCTGGGCAATGCGCTGGCCTCTTGTTATCTGACCGGCAGTCCGGGAGTTGTTCAGCAGGGAAACAATGATTTCCCCTCGGTAATCCGGATCAATAACCCCCACCCCCTGGCTGACCACCAGGCCCTGTCTGGTCCCCAGCCCGCTTCTGGAAAAGATAAAACCGGCCAGATCCGGCCGGGTAATCTCAATGGCAATGCCTGTGGGAAAGGCGTGCCTGGCGCCCGGCTCAAGAATAATGCTTTCCTCATCCATAAAGGCCCGCAGATCAACGCCGGCGGAAGCAGATGTGGCGTATTCCAGCGGGTTCCCATGCTCTGGGGTGTGTCTGAGATATTTGACCTTGACTTGTATTATGTTCATAACTTTCCAAAATACCCCGAACAGGATCAAGCTGCAAGGATTAAATGAGTTCTTGCAATTTGAGTTTTAGTCCGGCAATATTAATTGAATATATTTTTATTCAAGGAGATGAGCATGCGCCCCCTTAAAATTTACAGCGTTACTCCCAAGCTTCCAGACAGTCTGACCGCCCTGTGGGATCTTGCATTCAATTTCTGGTTTTCCTGGAATCATGATATTTCCGAGCTTTTTGAAAGGATTGATTATCAGCTGTGGCAGAAATGCCGCCAGAATCCTGTCCGGTTTCTGAACCTGCTGCCCCAGGAGGTGATAGCCGAGCTTTCAGAAGACGAGTTTTTTCTGGACCGACTGGAGCAGACCATGGACAGTCTGCGGAAATACAGGGAGTCCAGCAAACGGGCCTTTGACTTTGAACAGGGGCCTGGAGAGTCGGTTATAGCCTATTTCAGCGCAGAATACGGCATTGGTCTGTCCCTGCCCATTTATTCCGGGGGGCTGGGAGTCCTGGCCGGGGACCATCTTAAATCAGCCAGTGATTTGAATATACCTCTGGTGGCCATTGGTCTTTGTTACCAGAATGGATATTTCCGCCAGTACCTGACCGGGGACGGCTGGCAGCAGGAAAAGTATCCGGTTAATGATTTTGAGGAAATGCCCCTGACCCTGGTCCGGGATCAGGAGGGCAAACCTCTGGAGGTAGAGGTGTCCCTCATGGACAGGAGGGTGAAGATCCAGATATGGAAGGCTCTTATAGGCCGGATAAATCTCTATCTTCTGGACACCAATCTGGAGAGCAATGAGCCCCATGACCGGGAGATTACAGCCCAGCTCTACGGCGGGGACTGGGAGATGCGCCTGAAGCAGGAAATTGTCCTGGGAATAGGCGGGATCAGGGCTTTGCAGACTCTTTCCCTCAACCCCAGGGTCATTCATATGAATGAAGGCCATTCAGCCTTTGCCGGGCTGGAAAGGATAAGCATATTCATGCGCGAGTATGACATGTCCTTTGAAGCGGCTACAGAGCTGGTGGCCTCCAGCAGTATTTTCACCACCCATACTCCGGTTCCTGCGGGAAACGACCGCTTTGCCCCGGATCTGATGCAGAAATATTTTGAAAGCTATGCCAGGGAGCTGGGACTGGCCTTCAAGGTGTTCATGGCCCTGGGCCGGGAGGACCCCAGGGATGATCATGAGCTGTTCTGCATGACGGTTCTGGCCCTGCGGCTGTCCAGGTTCAACAACGGGGTCAGTCAGCTTCACGGTCAGGTTGCCAGAAGCATGTGGAGGAAGGTCTGGCCTCAGTATCCAGTGGATGACGTGCCCATTGCCGCCATCACCAACGGAGTGCATATTCCCACCTGGATTGCTCCGGACATGGCTTATCTTTTTGACCGGTATCTGGGTTCGGACTGGCGCGAGGATCCGGATTGTCAGAAGGTCTGGAAGCAGTCCCAGTCAATTCCTGATGCTGAACTGTGGAGGACTCACGAGCGCCTCAGGGAAAGGCTGGTGGATTTTGTCCGCAGCAGGCTCAAGGAGCAGACTCTGGCCCGGGGAGGCAGAAAAATGGAACTGCAGCTGGCCGGGGAAGTCCTGGATCCAGGCGCGCTGACCATTGGTTTTGCCAGAAGGTTTGCCACCTACAAGAGGGCCAATCTGATCCTGACCGATGTCAAAAGGATCCTGGAAATCATGAATGACAGCAAGAAGCCGGTGCAGTTCATATTTGCGGGCAAAGCCCACCCCAAAGATGTGGAAGGCAAGAAAATCATCCAGCAGATAGTGCAGTTCTGCCGCAAGTCTGAATGCAGGCACAGTTTTGTCTTTCTGGAAGATTACGATATGGAGATAGCCGGTCATATGCTTCAGGGCTGCGACGTATGGCTGAACAACCCCAGAAGACCCCTGGAGGCCTGCGGAACCAGCGGCATGAAGGCTGTGGCCAACGGAGTCCTGAATTTCAGTGTTCTGGACGGCTGGTGGGATGAAGCTTATACTCCGGACAACAGATACGGCTGGTCCATTGGCAACGGGGAGGAGTACGCAGACCATGAATACCAGAACCTGGTGGAAAGCCATTTCCTGTACAATGTCCTGGAAAGGGAAATTATCCCCACCTTTTACAACCGAACCCATGGGAACATGCCGGTGGAATGGATAAGAAAGATGAAAAACTGCCTGAGGGATCTCTGCCCGGTTTTCAGCTCTCACAGAATGGTGGAGGATTATGTCCAGAAAACCTACAAGCCTGCTTATAACAATTTTGCAGCCCTGGAAAAGAACGGTTTTGAACAGGCCAAAAACCTGGCTTCCTGGAGAATGGACCTGATGACCAAATGGGGCGATGTGAAGATCAGAAATGTGAGTTCTTCAGGCGAGGATAATCTGTATACCGGAGATGAGCTGAAAGTAAGCGCGGAAGTGTTTGTCAACGGTCTGTCTTCTAAGGACATCAGGGTGGAAATATATGCCGGAAGCGTGGATATAGGCGGCAATTTCATCAACCGCAGCACAGTGTGCATGGAACGCGGGGAACAGGTGGATAAGAACTGGATTCGTTACCATGGAAAGGTAAAATCTTTGACCACAGGACGCTTCGGCTTTACGGTGCGCATTCTGCCTCATCACCCTCTGCTGCTGGACCCTCATTGTCTGGGGCTTATTCACTGGGCCTGAATGTGCTGAAGCACCGGCCATGTGCTGTAATCCTCGGGATCAGGGGCTGGATTGCCTGAATAATCGCCTCAATTGCCAGCCCCAAAGGCAATCAGGAATATCTGGTTTATTTCAAGGGAAGATGAGCGCAAAACCCCGTACAGATAAAAGAGAGGCCAGGATCAGGCAGGTGCTGGGCAAGAGACAGAAAGACCTGACCCTGGTCATAAACAACATACACGATCCCCACAATGTCTCAGCCATATTAAGAAGCTGCGACGCCTTTGCACTGCTTAAAATCCATCTGCTTTACACCAGCAATGTTTTTCCTGTCCTGGGCAAAAAATCATCAGCCTCAGCCCTGAAATGGGTGGAGCTGGTCAGGCATGCGCATGTGGACCAGCTTGAAGCCTCCCTGAACCAGGAGAAAATGACCATGGTCAGGACCGGATTCAGCAGCAGGGCGGTTCCTCTGGGGAGCTGGGATTTTACCCGGCCAACCGCGGTGATCATGGGCAATGAACACAGCGGGGTAGAGCAGGATCTTAAGGACCGGGCAGAGCATGAAGTATATATTCCCATGCTGGGCATGGTTCAGAGCTTTAATGTGTCCGTGGCCTCAGCCATAATCCTTTATGAGGCCTTCAGGCAGAGAATGCAGGCGGGTTTTTTTGACCGGCCGGGGTTGAATCCTGAGGAAATGGAAGAATATTTCAGGCGCTGGATTGAAAAGTAAGCAGGCATGTCAAGATATCCAAATGTTTGTTTTATCGGCTGCAGGGCCAGCGGCAAGACCACGGCAGCATCAGGGCTGGCCCGGGTGCTGCCCCTGCAGTTTATGGATACTGACCAGGAAATCCAGAAACGCTTTGAAAAAAGCATCAGGGAAATGGTCAGTGAACAGGGCTGGGATTATTTCAGGGATCAGGAGCAGAAGCTGCTTGAAGAAATTTCCAGGTTCTCGAAGCTGGCAGTGGCCACTGGCGGCGGAATGGTGCTCAGGGCCGCCAACCGGGAAATTCTGAAAAGCCCCAGATTTTTCACGGTCTATCTTCAGGCTGAGCCGGATCTGATCATAAACAGGCTGTCCCGGGACCTGAACCCGGACCAGAGGCCGGCTCTTTCCGGGGATGGTCTGGAAACTGAAATCAAAAAAACCCTGAAGGCCCGCCGGGAACTGTATCTTGAGTGCGCTGATCTTGTTCTGGAAGCAGACCAGGAACCCGGCAGACTGGTGGACCAGGTGATGTCCGCGTACAAATAGTTTGAATTGTTGGAATTTTATGGCAGGCATGTATCATTTTTCCTGCACAGACCATGTATGTAAGTTTCTGTTTTAACAGGTTTTTAGCTTCCATGGCTGATCAGGGCCGGGCAGGGGATTCAGAGGTCCGGCATCAGACATGATTGCGCAGCTTAAGTTCCAGAGGATGAGGGTTGAGATAGACCTGACCCTTTAGATAAGGCTGGTTGTATTTGCGTACATAATGATTGAGCAGGGTAATGGGAACTATCAGGGGAACCAGGGAGTCGGCATAACTCTGGATGACTTCCAGAAGTTCCTGTTTTTCATCGCTGGTCAGCTGCTTTTTAAAGAAGCCCATGACGTGCTGCAGGACATTGACGTTTTTTTTGGTGGTGGATGAGAGCTTCAGGGCAGGCATGAGCCAGGAGATGTATTTCTGGGCCAGTTCATGGGGATGGTATTGGGAAGCCCCGGCCACCAGGCGACCCAGTTCCCGGTAGGCATTGACATTGTGGGCCATGATCAGCAGTTTGTGACTGGTGTGAAAATCCACCAGCCGGCCTGTGGTCAGATCCTGGCTGCAAAGCTTTCTCCATCTGCTGAACACAAAGATTCTGGTGATGAAGTTTTCCCTGAGGCGCGAGTCATTCATCCTGCCGTCTTCCTCCACCGGGATCAGGGGAAAGCGGTCCATGAACATGCCGGCGAATATACCCCGGCCCCTGGGAACCGGGTGCCCCTTGTCATTGTAGACCTTGACCCGTTCCATGCCGCAGCTGGGGGATTTGGACCTGAAGATGAACCCGCACAGGTCCATGTTTTCCAGTTCATCCAGTTTTTGCCGGCCCCAGTTTTCCAGGCCGGCTGTGTGATCCTTGCGGCTTTTGATGGTCAGAAGACTTGGATGGTCAATGTCTCCCACAAGACGCATGGCTTCCCTGGGAACAGGCAGTCCGGATTCGGTTTCCGGACAGAGCAAAACATATTCAACATATTTGCCCAGGGTGTCGCGCAGGTATTTGTCCAGTTTATGTCCGCCGTCGTAGCGGACAGGTTCCCCCAGCAGGCAGGTGCTGATTCCGACTTTCATGGATGTTTCCTCTGGATTGAAGTTTTTGTAATTTGAGAGTTAAAAGTTAAAGGTAAAGATAAAGAAATCAGGCTGTTGAAGCTGATAATGATGCCGACATTCAGGATTCTGGAAATTGTCAGTAAATACAAGACGTTGACAGAGAACTTTTGACTGTCAAGTAAGAAACAGGCCAAGACAAAACAAGCGCCGGGAGAGCCAGTCCCTGTGTCTTAAAACGGCTAAACTGCTGCAAATTTTTTAATGGCTGTTAACGGCTGAGCAGGTCTGAGGTCTGAGATGCCTGCCTTCTGCTCAATACATGACTGGTAAATCTGAATTTCCTAAAGATCAACACCCGGTCCGGGAAGCTCTGTGCCGGTAAAAGCTGCCGGCCCGGGATTGTGCAGTCCCGGTAAAAGGACCGGGCGTCTGGTGAAAGCATGACAGACTTATCAAGAAAAAAAACCCTGGAAGTAAAGATCGGATCTGTTGGAGTGGGAGGAGACAATCCTGTCCGGGTCCAGAGCATGACCAGTACAGATACCCGGGATGCAGAGGCCACTCTGGGGCAGATCCGCAAGCTGGCAGAAGCAGGATGCGAAATCGTCAGGGCGGCTGTGCCTGATGATGCTGCTGCTGATTCTCTGGCACTTATTGTAAAGCATTCTCCTTTGCCGGTGGTGGCGGATATTCACTTTGATCACCGTCTGGCTCTGCGGTCCATGGAAGCCGGGGTGCATGGGCTGCGCCTGAACCCGGGCAATATCAAGGAAAAATCCCGAGTGGATAAAGTTGTGGATGCTGCAGCTGATCTGGGCATACCCATTCGCATCGGGGTCAATTCAGGCTCAGTGCACAAAAGTCTTCTAAAAAAGTATGGCGGCCCGACCCCTGAAGCCATGGTGGCCAGTGCCCTGGAACATGTCCATATCCTTGAGGACAAAAATTTTCATTTAATCAAGCTTTCCCTCAAGTCATCCTCAGTGCTGGATACCATTGCCGCCTACAGGCTCATGGCTGAAAAAAGGCCTTATCCCCTGCATATCGGCATAACAGAAGCTGGAACCAGGTTCCGGGGAGCTGTCAAATCCGGGGTGGGGCTGGGGGTGCTGCTCTATCTGGGAATCGGCGATACCCTGCGGGTTTCCCTGACAGGTGATCCGGTTCAGGAGATGCCGGCGGCCTGGGAGATTTTAAGATCTCTGGGGCTGAGGCACAGGGGGCCGGAAATAATATCCTGTCCCACCTGCGGCCGTACAGAGATAGATCTGCCGGCCATGGCCGAGGCTGTTGACGATCGGCTGCAACATTGGTCCCGGGTGGTTAACGTGGCAGTGGTGGGGTGGGTGGTCTGCGGAGCGGGGGTACCCAGAGGGGCGGATATTGGACTGGCCGGGGGACGCAATTGCGGCATTATTTTCAAAAAAGGCCGGGTGGTGAAAAAAGTATCCGGCCATGATCTGCTGTCTGAGTTCATGGCTGAGCTGGAGGATTTTTTGAGCTTGACATGGAATACGGGTCACAATAAGTAAGTCTGTTTACCTTGCTCTCATAAAGAGGGCCAAAAGACCATAAGGAGGACCATTCAATGAACGCTGTTTATGAGACCCTGTTTCTGCTCAGCCCTGATCTGGGTACTGAGGAAAGCAGGGAAATCACGGATGCCATGACCGGCATTATTGCCAGGGACGGAGGCGAGAGCCTTGAAGTGGACGACTGGGGGATCAGGGAACTGGCCTATCCGGTACGCAAGCAGACCAGAGGGCATTATATCCGCCTTGAATATTCCCTGCCGCCTGCCAAAGTTTCCGAGCTGGAAAGAAATATCAGAAACGCTGACGGCATATTCAAGTTTCTCACGGTTAAACTGGATAAAAAAGCAGGATCAAAGGAGAATTAAATGGCATTCAGAAAGTTTACACCCAGAAAAAAGTTCTGCCGCTTCTGCGCCAATAAAGATATTGACCTGGATTACAAGAACGTGGAACTGCTCAAGGATTTCATCACTGACAGGGGCAAGATCATTGCCCGCAGAATCACCGGGACCTGTGCCAGGCATCAGCGCCAGCTCACCGGAGAGGTCAAGAAGTCCCGGCAGATGGCTCTGCTGATTTACACAGCCACCCACAGCAACCAGGTGCACAAGAGAACCATCTAAGGCGGTCCTGCCAGTCGGCTGACATGTCTGTATGGGTTCTTTTTTTAAAGTCCTTTTTGCTGACTGAATTGATAGAGAGTTAAAAATTCTTCAGCAGGCCGTGGGTCTGCTTCAGGAGACGGATTATGGAATTGATATTAAGATCAGACGTGGATAATCTTGGGCGTCTGGGGGATGTGGTCAAGGTCAAGCCCGGATATGGCCGCAACTACCTCATTCCCCAGGGGCTGGCCATGCCGGCCACCAAGGCCAATATGAACGTTTTTGAGACAGAGAGAAAACGCCTGGAAGCCAAAGTAAAGAAGATGCGCGAGGCTGCCCAGAGTCTGGCTGAGAAACTCAATGAGGCCCATGTGGTTATCCCTGTTCGGGTGGGTGACAATGACAAGCTTTATGGCTCAGTAACCACCACCCATATCGGAGATGCCCTGTCTGAGCTGGGTATTGAGATTGATCGGCGCAAGATTGTTCTGGACAGTCCCATCAGGGCCCTGGGAGATTTTGATGTGGAGGTCAAACTGCACCATGATGTGGACTGCTCGGTCAGGGTCAGTGTCATCAGGCATGGGACCCAGCCTGAACCTCAGGCTGAACAGGCCCAGGCCTCTGAAGAGGAGAGTCCTGAGGCTTCT
>CAZHCY010000069.1:0-10135 GCA_964531185.1 uncultured Desulfovibrionales bacterium
CATCATTATCAGCTTCAACAGCCTGATTTCTTTATCCTTACCTTTAACTTTTAACTCTCAAGTTTCTTGCAACAACCCAAAAACAAGCGCCCGGGTGCCTTGCTTTCCTTAAAAAGGGCTGAACTGTTACAAATCCTTTGGTCAGTGGTTATAATCACCAAAGGTCCTGAAACAGATCAGACTTTTTGGGCAGGATCCGGAAGAAGCAGGCAGTGACGGCTGTGCTTCAAGTCCGGCTCAAGGCTCCTGGAATCTTTCCAGGACCCTGGCGAACTGCTCATTGCAGGCCTGAAAAACCTGGACAAGGCTGGGGTCAAAAACCCAGGGCGGTTGAAACTGTTTGGGCCTGAAATCCTTTAGTGTCCCGGGTTGGTTATGACCGGCCGTACCTGTCCTTGATGCGGACAATATCGTCCTCACCCAGATATGATCCTGACTGGACTTCAATGAGTTCCAAAGGGATCTTGCCGGGATTCTCCAGGGAATGGTTCTGCCCCACCGGGATATAGGTGGACTGATTTTCAGTCACCAGAAAGGATTCCTGGCCATTGGTCACCCGGGCTGTGCCTGAGACCACAATCCAGTGTTCAGCCCGGTGATGATGCATCTGGACTGAAAGCTTTGCTCCGGGTTTGACCTTGATTCTCTTGACCTGGTAACGGTTGCCCGATTCCACTGAATCATAGGATCCCCAGGGACGGAAAACCTCTCTATGGGTGATGTGCTCTTCCCGGTTGTTTTTTTTCAGCTCATTCACCAGGCTTTTAATGTGCTGGGCCTTTTCCCGGCCGGCCACCAGCACGACATCCTTGGTTTCCACCACCACCAGGTCCTTGACTCCCAGGGCGGCCACCAGCCGGCTTTCCGACAGAATAAGACTGTCAGCAGTATCCATGACAATGACGTCTCCGGAAAGGGCGTTGCCCTGTTCATCCCGGGAAGAAACTTCCCACAGGGCGGACCATGAGCCCACGTCGCACCATCCTGCATCCAGGGGGACCATGGCAGCCTGATCCGTCTTTTCCATGACTGCGTAATCAATGGAATCGCTGGGACAGGAAACAAAGGTCTCCCTGTCAACCCGGGTGAAGTCCAGATCCCTGACTGCTCTGGACATGGCTGTCCGGCAGCATTCCAGGATCTTGGGGCTGAATTTCTCTAACTGATCAAGATATTGCTTGGCCCGGAACATGAACATGCCGCTGTTCCAGAAATACCCGCCTTTTTGCACATAGGTGCGGGCTGTTTCCGGATCAGGTTTTTCCACAAAAGCAGCCACCTGGTGGCCGGCTCCGGGTATTTCCCGGCCGGCCCGGATGTAGCCGTAGCCTGTTTCCGCAGACGTGGGCACTATGCCGAAGGTCACCAGCCGGTTCTGCCGGGAAAGTTCCAGGCCCCGGGCAATGCCCTGGTGAAAGGCTGGTACATCCTGAATGTAATGATCCGCTGCCAGAACCAGCAGCACTGGATCCGGATCCAGGTTCAGGGCCTGGATTGCTGCCAGGGCAATGGCCGGTGCCGTGTTTCTGGGTTCAGGTTCCAGAATGATGTCCGGATTCATCATGTCTGCCTCGCGCAGCTGCTCTGCAGCCAGGAAACGCTGAGATTCATGGCAGACCAGGATCAGGTCCCTGCAGTCAAGTCCCTGCAGGCGGTCCACGGTTTCCTGCAGCAGGCTTCTGTCCCGGCCAAAGCTTTGATACTGTTTGGGATAAAGCTGCCTGGACATGGGCCAGAGCCGGGTGCCTGAGCCGCCGGCCATGATTACGGGAACTATCATTTTATGCTTTCTCCCTGCTGAATTGTAATTTCTGTTCTGGATGTCATAAGTCTTGAGTCTGCTTTTCTTTTATGGGCAGATACACATTGAGCCTGGTCCCATGTTCCGGAGATGTTTCCATCTCGATATGGCCGTGCATGGTGGAGGCCATGAGTCTGGCTGAGTAGGTTCCCAGGCCTGTGCCTGATTTTTTGCCATGAGTGGTCATTTTGTCAAAAAAATTTTCCCTGATTTCTTCAGGCACTGTCCCCTGGTTGTGAATGGAGATCATGACTGTGTCCATGACTTTTTCCAGGTTGATGGTGATGTCCTCCTGGGCCGGGGAAGCTTCCATGGCGTTTTTGATGAGGTTGGACAGCATGGAGTAGCAGAGCAGTTCCTCACCCATGACCTCCAGGGTTTCATTTTCCCCTGCGGGCTGCAGGCTGGTGAGGATTTTCACCCTCAGCTGCTTGCCTCTTTCCAGCTGATCCATCTGGACAATGACCTTTTTGATGACCTGAAACAGATTGACCGGCTGGGCTGCAAGCTCATAGGTGCCCTGTTCCATTTTATAAAGATCCAGTGACAGGTTGACCATGTTCAGCATGGTCAGGCCGGAATCCTTGATATAGCCAAGCAGCCGCCTTTCTTCATCATCAAGGTTTGTGGATTCCAGGAGCAGATCAGGTATGGCCAGGATGCCGTTGAGAGGAGTTTTCAGGTCATGTCTGGTGATACGCTCCACGTCTTCGCGCAGTTTTTCCATCTGCTTGCGCCAGGTAACGTCCACAGCCGCAAAAATAATATTTTCCGGCCCCACTGGCTTGAGATAGATCTCCCATTTTTTTTCATGGGTCTCCACCGAGCTTACCTGTTCCCCCGCTGAGGTGAACAGCCTGCTGGGCATGGTTTTTTTGCGCATCAAAGAAATTATTTCCGGATTGAACAAAGGAGCATGCAGGGCTCCCCCCTGGTCATAGCCCATGGCCCGGGCAGCGGGATTAGCTGTTTCCACCCTGGATTCGGCGACATTAACCAGCATGACCGGGAAAGGCATGCTTCCCAGCATGGTTTCAGTGAATTTTTCATGCCTGGATCTTTCTTGTCTGATATTCAATTTGCGCAGACAGTTCTCCAGGGCTTTAACAATTTCTTCAGGATTGACCGGCTTGGAGATGAATTCGTCCAGGTGCAGGGAAATGGCCTGTTTCAGATTCTCAATGCTGTCAAAACCCGTGGCCAGCACAATTATGGCATCTGGATCCGCATCTCTGATGGAGCCGGCCATGTCCAGACCACTTAATCTGGGCATTTCAATGTCGGTTATGACCACATCCGGACTGAATCTGGAATAGGCGTACAGTCCTTCCCGTCCGTCCCGGGCGGTGTACACCTCCTTGACCTTCTGCTTGAGGATTTCCGTTAAAAACTGCAGGGAAAATGTCTCATCCTCCACACACAGTACAGATATGTCTTTAAGGGTCATTTTGAGCTGGTCATTGATGGACATAAGGCTTTCTGTATCCGGGTAAAAGGTTCAGCTGCAGTCAAGGCAGCAGCTCCTGGCCGGGGATTTGTTCCCGGAGCCTGAAGCCTGAGGGCAATCAAAAAAAGTCATGCTGAAACTTCAATTTATCCGCAAAAAAATTTTCCAGGGCTCAGGACAGGATATTCCTGTAGGGAGGCAGTTTGTCAAGTTCAGCCAGAAGATTGTCCAGGGCTGCGGGAATCTGGTCTGTAAGCCTGTTCCGGACAGCCTGGTCCAGGGCTGCTGCTTTTTCCGCGGCCTGCAGAGCGCAAAGGGTGCCCAGCCCCCCCTTCAGTTTATGGGCAACGGCAAACAGGGAATCCAGATCATTTTCTGCGGCATAGGTCTGGAGTTCCTGGATATAGCCGGGCAGGTCCTCATCCACAAAGCGCTTAAACATGCTTTTCCAGAAGGCATGATGGCCTGAGTATTTGACCTCAATTTCCCTGAGGTCAACCGGAATATCGGTTAAGTGTTCCGGTCCCGCTTCCAGGGCGGTCCTTTGAGCTTCACCCCGGTCCTTGGTATTGCAGCCCTGAAAAGGGGAAAAACAGCGGACTGTCCTGGCTATTTCACTGTACAGTTCTTTTTTGTTCACTGGTTTGGCCACGTAGCCGTCCATGCCGGCAGCCAGAAATTTTTCTTTTTCCTCAGCCATGGCACAGGCGGTCAGGGCGATAATGGGAATATGTCCTGTAAATCTTTGGTCAGGACCCTGCTCCAGTTCTCTTATCCTTCTGGTCACCTGGACTCCGTCCATTTCCGGCATCTGAATGTCCATGAGTATAAGGTCAAACCTGTCAGTTTCAAAGAGTCTGAGGGCTTGCCTTCCATTGGGGGCCACCTGAACCTGGTGACCTTTCCGGGTCAGCAGGTGGGTTATAAAGGCCTGATTGATATCCATGTCCTCGGCCAGGAGGATGTGCAGGTTTTCAGGGCTGGACAGGGCGGCGTCCTGTTCAGATCCGGGCTCGGCAGATGCAGCAGCCCTTTCCCATACAGGGCTCAGGGGAATATGAAGAGTAAAGGTACTGCCCTGGCCGGGGGCGGTGGTGAGGTCAATGGAGCCGTTCATCATTCTGGCCAGACTGCAGGAGATGGCCAGCCCCAGTCCGGTTCCCTGGAACTGTCTGGCATAGGTGCTGTCAGCCTGGGTAAAGCTTTCAAAGATACGTTTCTGAAATTCTTCAGGTATGCCTGGGCCGGTATCCTGAACCTGGAAATAAAATTGAAGGGGATCATGTGCCGGTTTTCTGACTCCGGTGCGCAGAAGGATTTCTCCTTTGTCTGTGAATTTTACAGCATTGCTGACCAGGTTTCTGAGGATCTGTTCCAGGCGGCAGGGGTCGCCCTGAACCAGTTGGGGATAATTGTCAGCAAATACCGCATGAAGGAGGATGTTTTTATTGCCTGCCGGGATTTTAAAAAGCTGGATCACTCTGCTGACCACTTCAGCCGGGCTGAACTTGCGGTTTTCAATTTTAATCTTGCCGGCCTCCACCTTGGACAGATCCAGAATGTCATTGATGATCTGCTGCAAAGAGGCAGCTGAATCCAGGGTCATTTTTAGGAGCTTTTTTTGTTCCGGGTGGGTGGACTGCTCAAGAATCATCTCCAGGGAGCCCAATATTCCGGCCATGGGGGTCCGGATTTCATGGCTCATACTGGCCAGGAATTCCGATTTGGCCCGGCTGGCTGCCACAGCCCTGTCCCGGGCTTCAATAAGTTCGTTCCTGGCTTTTAAAGTTTCGGTGATGTCCCTGACCAGAGCCAGGATATGGGTGCAGGACCCGCAGGTAATCCTGTTGAAGGAAATTTCCACGGGAAATTTCCGGCTGGTTCTGGTGACATGAACTGTTTCCTGGTTTATGGAGCTTCCGGAGGTCATGTTTTTCCAGGCGGACTTGATCCGGCTGAGGTCTGTATCATGGGGGCAGAGATCAAAAAACCGCATCTGGAGCAGTTTTTCCCTGGAATAGCCAGTTCTGTCCACAGTCTTCTGATTGACCTCCAGAATATTGCCCTCCAGGTCGAGTATATACATCATCTCCATGGACTTCTCCATAAGGGAGCGGTATTTCTCTTCACTGGTTCTCAGTTCCTCCTGCATCCGGACTTGATGGCGATGTCTGTGCGGGTGGCTGTAAATTCGACAGTTCTGCCGCGTTGATCCTGGCTCCGGCCGGATCGCAGCGGTGATCCGGGACCCTGAGCTCCAGGGGTCTGACCTGGATAAGTTCCTGCTCATTTTTCTTGCGTCTGGTTATGTCCCGGATAAATTCCACAAAGCCCAGAGGATGTCCGGTATCCTTATCCAGCATGGGGTAGCTGAATACTTCATGCCATCTGGTATATTCATGGATCTTGATTCTGACAGTGCAGCTCTCAACCATGCCGCTGTCAACGGCCCGAAGGCTTGGACAGGCTGAACAGGGGGTGTTCCGGTTATGGTAAACCTGATGGCATTTTTTACCGGTCAAAGGCTTTTGGTCTGCAAACCATTTTTCCATGACCGGGTTGACATGAACTATATTCAGTTCATGGTCCAGGACGCTGATCCCGTCCTGAATGCTGCTGAACATGCTCTCCAGAAACTGTTCCCTGTTTTTCTGCTCTTGAACCTTCTGGCGGGTGATGTCCACGGCCAGGCCGGTATAGCGGACAACCCGGCCTATGGAATCTTTGACCGGGAAGGACCTGGCCCAGACCCAGCGTATCTCCTGATCCGGGCGGACCACGCGGTATTCAGCATTGAATCTGCCGTTATGCCGGCTGTTTATTTCTCTGGTGTATTCCTGAATGACTTTTTCCCGGTCCTGGGGATGCACAGCCTTAATAAAGGAATCTGGATGGTCATAGAGGCTCTGGCAGGTTCTGCCCCAGACTTTTTCATAAGCCGGGCTGATGTAGAGCACCTTTGAGTTGTCTGCTGAACGCAGCCAGAAGACCTCGCTGATGTTTTCAGCCATCTGCCTGAACATCTCTTCGCTTTCTTTGAGTCTTAATTCAGTATTTCTGCTTTGGGAAAAAAACTTTATGACCATAAAAATAAGCAGGCCTGCCGCCAGAAGCCCAAGGCCTGCAACAGCCAGCCTGAAAGCTCTGGCAGCTCTGACTCTGGGGGTGATGTCTGTGATGATGGAATACAGAAACTCCTGGCCTGCTGCAGAGTAGGGGTAGGAGCGCACTTCCACGATCCGTTCTTCATTGCCGGCCAGCCGGTGTCTGAATCTGAAAAAATTTCTCTGCTCACCAGCAGCAGCCCGCATTTCCTTCTCCACCTCATCAAAGGACAGGGTGTTTATGTCGTGGATGTTCATGGAAGTGAGGGCATCTTCAGAAAAGCCGTAAAAGTCCACAGCCGCCTGGTTGGCCCGGACAATATTGCCGGTTTTGAGATCAATGATGAGCATCACTGAGCCGTGTTCCTGAAACAGGGATTCAAAGGGCGGCAGATGGTCGCTGCCAAAAGCAGGGGAGGCAGTCAGAACCATTAATATGATCCAGAAAATCCAGATAACTTTTTTTGAACCTGACTTGGCCGGGTGTTGCATGGATATTCCGGTAAGATGTTTATAAACGGATAACAAAGCAGGGCAGGCCTCAGATCTGGAAGTCAAAAAATTCTCTGGTCCAGGCCTGGCTCTGGGCGTAATTTCTGGCCACCAGGACAGGGTTGAGCCCCAGGCTGTCCACCAGCTGGTCCACTTTTTCCCAGCTGGCGTCTTCAAAGGCCAGGGTCAGGTCAAGCCATGGCAGGTAAGGACTGTCCAGCCTGCACAGGGCATTATGCAGGTCTTTTTCCAGGGGCAGCCCCTGAAGGACTTTTTCCATGGGCATGTCAAAGATGGCATCCAGCAATGAGAGCAGTCCAAGCATGAACAGAGGGTCAGCCTGATTTTTAAAGGCGGCATGTTCTCTGGCCAGGGTTTCCAGGAATCTGCCCCGCAGGGCTGAGGTGAAGGGAAGCTCTGAAGGCTTGGCCGTGGGGGTAATGCTTCGGATAAGGAACAGCTCCAGAAGCATTTTGAGATGATTAAAGCCGATGTAGCTCAGGGCGTGGCGGATGGACCTGATCTTGACCGGGATGCTGAAATGAGCTGAGTTGACGTATCTGAGGATCCGGTAAGCCAGAGAGACCTCTTTTTCCAGAATATCGGCCAGCTTGTCCAGGTCAGGATCAGGGGTCTGCAGCAGCTGCAGGATTTTCAGGCGCATGACCTGGTGGGCTGACAGGTTGGTTCCCTTGACTGTTTCCGGTTTTTGAAAGAAAAAGCCCTGAAACATGGAAAACCCGGCCTGCTTTAAGACTTCATGGCATTCCCTGGTCTCCACTCTTTTGGCCATGAGTTTGAGCCCGGCCTGATTGATTTTTTCCGCTCTGGCCATGATTTTGTCTATCTGGGGATCCAGGGCGTCCACAATGCAGATATCAGCCAGCTCCCCCCACTTGCCGCAGTCCATGATGCCTGAGTCAAAGGCCACCTGATAGCCTTCGTCCTTGAGTTCGGTCAGGATTCTGATGCGCTCTGGATTTTTTTCCAGGTGGCCTGAGAGTTTGATAATGGTCCTGGCTGGAGGAAGGGCAAAAGGGGCCCGGTTTCTAATGCCCTGAAAAGAAAAGTTGATCATGAGAAAGCTGCTTTTTTGCATGTCCATGAACGGGGCCACGTAAGAGCTTTGAATAACTTCCTGGGTGGCTTCCTCACTGTCCTGGAACAGGGCTGAAGAAGTGCTGTCCTCTGATCTGTAAAAAAGCTCGTACCCTCTAAGGTTCATGGAGCAGTCAAAGACCGGCTGTCGGCCCACGTAAATGCTTTCATACTCCCAGGGGGTTTTTTTCTGGTTATTCATTGAAAATTTCTCTTGAGCCTGATTTTTAAGCGCAATTATGGATGCCCTTTGTTTTCATCTGTTTCCGGACCTGGTTTTAACAATGTTTCAACAAACACGAGGGTCTGATTGTCTTCATCCGGTAGAGGGCGGGCTGATACCAGAACAAAAGGCTCATGTTCAGAAAAGCTGACCTTCTGGAAGGTCTGTTTACCGGTTGCAGCACTTTGGAGCACAGGGCAGCTTTTACAGGGCTTGTGGCGGCCCAGAACCTGGAAGCATTTCCGGTTCAGAGCAAGGCTGAGGCTGGTTCCGGCAAAGTCCAGCCAGGCCTGGTTGCAGCGGACCAGTTCCAGGCCAGGATCCATGACAGCTACTGGAACCGGAAGATTATTCAAAATATTTTCCAGAAGGTTTGTTGACTGCTTGAGCTTCTGTTTATCCTGCCTGCTTTTGAGCAGGGATTCCAGCTGAGCCAGAAGTTCTTTGGGGTTGACCGGCTTCTGGATAAATGCATCAGCTCCTCTGGACAGATAAGAAGCCATGTCTGCCTGGGATACCCAGGCGGACATGACTATGATTCCGGGCGCCTTGTATTTGAGGTCGGTTTTTATGCGCGAGCACAGCTCCAGGCCGTTGACATCGGGCAGAAAAATGTCCAGCAGAATTATATCCGGAATTTCCCTGCCCAGACTGTCCAGGAGAGCTTCTCCGGATTCCAGTGGCAGGGCGGGATAATTTTTGTTGTTCAGGTGAAAGACCAGATAGTCCCTGGTGGCCTGTTCGTCATCCACCACCAGGATCTTGAGCGATGTCTTGAGATCAATGTCCCGGGTCATGCTGATGTCTCTTTAAACTGTTTTTTGGCCTTGTGCATGGCCTGGCCAGCAGTCATGATCAGTTTTCCTGGCGGTTCGTTCTTCGTTGATTCTGTAAAGACACAGGTAATAGAGCACTGCCAGATCCTGGAGCACATTGAGATCAGCAGGGGTATAGCTGCGAATGGAGTTGGCCACTGCAATTACTCCGGCTGGTCTTTCCTTTTCCCTGTCTTTCACAGGGATGGTCAAAAAATTTTTCAAAGCAATGTCCATTTCCTGGACAGGAAGCCGAGGCGGTCTTGCGAGCTGTTCATTGACATAAAAGGATTTTCCCCTGTTCAGGGCCCTGCACCATGGTTCAGGATACTTTCCCTCTGAGTCCGGTATAAAGGATATCCTTTTGATCCTTTCAGAGGGATCAGCCGTTGGATTGGAAGGGTGCAAGTCAGCATAGCCCCAGGCATAACCTGTGATTTTTTCCAGGGAAACCACCATGGCGTTATGACTTTCGGTCAGTTCTTTGGCCTTGTCCAGGATTATTCTGGAAATCTGTTCCAGGGTGAAGGCATCCCCCAGAAGCCTCTGGGATGCCCGGGCCAGGGCGTCCTTGATCCTGGAATCGCGTTTAAGGGATTCCTCCAGCTGGGTCCTGGCACTGATATCGATGATAATGGAATGCAGGACTGTTTTGCCGTAATAGGGAATAGGCGTGGCCCGGGTTTCCACCTGGATGATCCGGCCGTCGGATGTTTTGTGAGGAAAGCTGAATACGGTCTGGTTATGCATGACAGCCTGGCCCATGGCGAATTTGACTTCCCTGGGGGTGAGCCCGTTGATCCGGGTGATATTCATTGCGCGCATGGCTTCCCGGTCATAGCCGTAAAAGGCACAGGCTGCGGGATTGGCATCAATAATATCTCCTGTATCAGGGTTGATGAGCAGCTGGACCGTGCGGTTATTTTCAAACATGGCCCTGTGCCTGGCTTCGCTCTCGTCCAGGGCTTTGATGGCCTGCTTGCGCTCCATCATTTCCTGGCGGAGCCTGCGGGTGATCTCCTCCAGCTCGGTTTTTCTGGCTTCCAGGCGGCGGGTGTAAAAATCTTCAGTTTCCGGGGATTCTTCAGAGCGGGCCAGGCTGCGCACGGCCTGGATAAACCCGGACGGGTTGCGGGCAATGATTCCCCGGATCTC
>CAZHCY010000070.1:0-4375 GCA_964531185.1 uncultured Desulfovibrionales bacterium
GCCTTATCATATATATGTGCTGGCCACTGCCGGGACCAATATTGATGAGACCAGGCATCTGCAGTATGGTACAGCTCTGCTGCTCATGTTTATTGTCCTGGCCCTGAACCTGGGGGCTATAATCATCCGCAACAAGCTTCAGAAAAGATATTAATGGCAAGCAGGTGTAACTTAGATGAACAAACCCAAAGTACTTTTTCTTTGCACTGGCAATTCCGCCAGGAGCCAGATGGCAGAAGCTTTTTTGAGGCACTATGCCTCTGACAGGTATGAGGCCCACAGTGCCGGGCTGGAACCCCAGGGCATTAATCCCCTGACTGTTGAGGTAATGGCTGAAAAGGGAATAAGCCTTGAAAATCAGAAATCCAAAAGCGTCAAAGACTACCTGGTTCAGGTCAATATTGCACATTTCATCACTGTCTGTTCTCATGCAGAAGCCAATTGTCCCAGGGCCTTTCTCATGAGTGCAGGCAAGCATCAATTCTGGGATTTTGAAGATCCTGCAGCAGTAGAAGGTCCCCGCGAAAAAAAACTTGGCAAATTCAGACAGATCAGGGATGAGATTGAGCAAAAAATCAAAAGCTGGCTGGGGAAAACTTAGCTTGTGATAATGCTTTTCCCAGCCCTGATCCTGCCCGCCTTTATGCCATAAAGTTGTTGACATGCCGCTTTTGTTGTGCTCAGCATTTCAGTAATCTGTAAAAGACTTTTTGTTCCTCTTGTAACCGTTCAGCCCTTTTTAAGGAAAGCCAAGGGACAGACACCCCAGGGTTTGCTTTTTGGTTGATGTAAACAAAGACTTGGAAAAACAAGCTCTGGGAGAGCCAGCCCCCGAGCCCCATGCAAATGGCTGAACTGTTACTTTTTCTTTTAGTTTTCCAGCTTAAAGCAGAACCAGGTTTTCATGGCCAGTCCTCTGTTTTTTTTTTTGCAAACAGATGCAGCGTAACCGTTCAGGGAGCGGGAACCGGCATGGGGACAGTCCCCGCAAGCCACTTCCTGCACTAATAAAATAATTGCCAGCGCGAAATGTAATTGCACCTATACAGCTTAGTACAAAGCCGAGGGACAGTCCCCATGCCGGTCTGCCAACTTCAACACAGAGGACCCCATGGACGGTTACGGTGCAGCAACTGGTGCTGGATGTGTCCTGATTGCAGGTAAAAGCTTTGCTGCAGGCCATATCCAAGAGTATGAATTCATATCCCCAGCCTGAACATGCTGTTTGACTCCATATTCTGGGAGGCCGGTGCATGGATGATCAGGATAGTCATGATTCCGGTCATTGGCATGCGTAAGGATGATCCTGCCACCAGTCTGGCCTGGGTGGCCCTGGTCTTTTTTTCCCCCTGGCTTGGGCTTGTGCTTTATCTGCTGGCTGGAGAATATGGACTGAGCCGGCCCGGGCTGTCCCGCCGTCTGAAGAATCACCGCAACTTTCACCTGGCTAATGTAAAGCATCACGACATTCCAGCCCTGGAAGAGAGCAGGGTGAGCAGGGAATACCAGGTGGTGGTGGATCTGGCTGCAAGACACGGAGGACTTCCTCTCCTTGGCGGGAACAGGGTTAAGCTTATTGGCGACACCAGCGATTTTATTGCTTCCCTGATCCGTGACATAGGCCGGGCCAGAAAGCATATCCACCTTCTCTTTTATATCTTCCGCAATGATCAGACCGGGAAAACCGTGGCCAGGGCACTGGCCGGGGCTGCTCAGAGGGGGGTGAAATGCCGGGTCCTTGCAGATGCCGTGGGCTCCAGAGGCCTGTTTTCCCAGCTGGGAAAATGGATGACCAGTCAGGGTATTGAAGTTTTTCAGTCCCTTCCAGCCAGCCCTCTGCGTTTGCGTCTGGCCAGACTTGACACCAGGGATCACCGCAAGCTGGCTGTAATTGACGGCAGGATCGGCTACAGCGGTTCACAGAATATTGTGGACCCTGAATTCGGGCACAAAAAGGCCGGTCAATGGCATGATGTCATGGTCAGGATAAAGGGACCCACGGTCAGCCATCTGCAGTCAGTGTTTGTCCAGGACTGGTTTTATGAAACAGGTCGGGTTATTGACTGTGCTTCGCTTTATCCTGCAGCAGACAGCTGCGGTGAAGCCAGTATCCAGGTGCTCCCCTCCAGTCCGGCTCACCCCACGGAAGGTTTTCAGGACATTATTATCCAGTCAATCAATTCAGCCAAAAGAACAGTTTCCATAATTTCACCCTATTTTATTCCGGACGCAGGTGTGATAACCGCCCTGAGGCTGGCTTCAGCCAGGGGGGTTGAGGTGGAGGTGATTGTTCCGGCCCGCAGCGACCATCCCCTGGTTGATCTGGCCAGTTCCTATTACTGCGGGGTGATTCTGAGAAACGGAGGGCAGGTTTATTCTTTTAATGAAGGCATGCTTCACGCCAAGATCCTGACTGTGGACCATGATATGGCTGTGGTGGGGTCGGCCAATTTTGATATCCGGTCTTTCCATCTGAATATTGAACTGGTGATGATGATTTTTGAGCCGGAGTTCATCTATAACCTTAAAATGCTCAGGAACTGCTATCAGGGATATTCAACAAGGCTGGGTCCTGATTTGTGGAACAACAGGCCTTTGACCAGGAAGATGGCTGAAGGAGTGGTCAAAATATTCAGCCCTTTGCTGTAGAAACGGCTGGAACATGAAGAGAGCTGTCAGAGGTGACAGAGACAGGCTGGAAGACTGCACATCAGCGCAGGTTGGGAATAACAATGCTTTTGGCCCGGATGGTCTGAGCCTGTTCAGGAAGCCTCAGTTGTTCAGGGCTTTTGCAGTAAAAGGTAAGCCCCTTGAAGCTGGTGAGATACTTGAAGTTGCGGGACAAAAATTTTTTGTCGGCCCGGACTATCAGAGGTTCATTCTGCTGGGAAACTATCTTTAGAAACTCTTCCGGCTCAACGCTGATAATGCTTCCGCAGGCCTTAATGGCATTGGCTACTCCCACAAGATAAGCTGACTGGGCTCCTGCTGCTCCGGAATTCATAATCACCTCCCTGTATGCAAAAAATAACTTCAGGAAGGAACTGCTGTCAAGAGTTGAACTGCCCGGGGTATTATTCAGGCGCTTCTGGCAAATATCTCCCAGGTTTGCTGAAAGCATTTTTCAAATGATCTGCTTTCCATATATTTTCGGGCTTCCTGGCCCATGTTCAGCCGACCCTGAGGATTGTTCACCAGATGATTAATGGCTTCCTGGAGGGCCTGGCAGTCACCGGCCGGAAGCACATAGCCTGTTTTGCGGTCAACTACGTTTTCCCTGGGCCCTCCCTGATTGACCACAATTACCGGGAGACCTGAAGCTTGAGCCTCTAGAACCACATTGCCGAAGGTGTCTGTGGAGCTTGGAAAGACAAACAGATCAGACGAGGCATAGGCCTGGCTCAGATCCTCGCCTTTGAGATAACCGGTAAAGGTTACCGGATGATCCCGCAGATTGTACTCCATTTCATATCTGTACGGCCCTTCTCCCACAATTATAAGATGAACATTGTCCGTGGAGGCGCAGACCTGTTTGAAAGCCTCTTCAAGCACAGGCAGATTTTTTTCCTTGGAGATTCTGCCCACGTATAAAAGCTTGACTTCATCCCTGATCTTGAAATGTCGGGCAAAAAATCCGTTTCTCTTGGCTGGGCTGAATCTTATGGTGTCTACCCCTCTGGGATAACAGCGGATTTTTTCCCGGTTGATGCCTTTTGAAGCCAGTTCTTCAGCTGTGGCTGAAGAGGGCGTAAATACAGTGCTTAGCTGGTTGTAATACCAGACCATGTATTTCCACATGAGGGCTTCCAGGGCGTGGTCTCCTGTAAGATATCCGGCGTACTGGGGCAGGGATGTATGATAGGTGCCGAATGCCGGCAGATTCAGGAGCTTGGATACGGCCAGGGCAGCCAGGCCTATGGGGCCGGGAGTGGCGGTATGAATATGGGTGATTCTTTTTTCAAAGCAGTAATCCAGCATCTCCAGAAATGGAGGGTAATACAGTTTAATTTCCGGATATTCAGGAAGTTCAAATACTCCTATGGGATGAAAGTTTTTCACCTTGGCCGGGCATTCCTGATAAAGTCCCTGGGGCCGGCAGGTGATAATGGTCAGATCCTTGTTGTTTTTTACGGCCAGTCTGGCCTGCTGCTGAAGGGTAATGGCCACACCGTTGACTTCATAGAAAGTGTCAGTGAAATGAGCCACTTTCATCTCATTTTTTAATGTGCTGATTTTCTTGTGCTTTCTGAACCTGTTTAAAAATTCCCAGCTGAGCATCCGGTCCTGGTGAAACATGGAATATGACAGAAAATAAGGAGAAAGCATGGTATAAAGGCTGCCTGCTGAAGCCAGAGTCTGAAAAACATTCAGAAAC
>CAZHCY010000070.1:4385-10090 GCA_964531185.1 uncultured Desulfovibrionales bacterium
GGCGGCGGCACGCTGTAGCACGTTCTGCAGCGAATCCGACCAAAGCCGTTTTCCGGCTTTTCCGGCAAACCTGAACCATTAGGCCCCCATAGGTTCGTGCCGGTTCAAAGGAGCATTGACGATTTTCTTAATTTCCGGATCAGTGCGGATGAGCTTTTCAGTTTCCAAAGTCAAGACCTGATGAATGCCTTTGCCTCCGTAAGCCGGCCGGCTGTTTTTCATGGTATTCAAAAAGGACATGATCTTGTCCACCAGGGTTTTGCGCGAATTCTGCTGACCAGGATTAAGGGCCATGTCCATAAATCCCAGGAAGCTGTCTCTGCGTGTGTATTTGCTCAGCTTGAAGCGGGTTTTGCAGTATTGATATCCAATGGCGTAAAGGTTGTGGGCCATGGTTTTGGGGGTGGAAGCTGTGCCCCGGGCTTCTGAATGTCCTTTTTCTATTTTGTCCAGAAATTCCTGTATGGTGCATTTTCCTGGAACCTCGGTGAACATGCGGCCGATATTCAGGGAACTGTGGTCGTCTGAACCGCCGGTGAGTGATTTTTCCCAGGGTCTTGGGCCCAGGGCCTTGAAGCCGTATTTATTTTCCAGGTATTCAAAATCGTTGGGACAAAGGTGATTCAGAATAAAGCGCAGTCCGCTGTTCAGGCTTTCCTCCCGGGCTCCGTTGCATTCAAAGGTCTTAAACAGAAGCAGAAGTTTTTCAAAATGCTGGTAGTCAAGCTTGCCGTTCACGGAAAAAAAAGGATGAGCCACGGCATGGGGGATGCGGCTGGCATGCAGATAACCGGCCAGGTCATATATGTCTGATTTGAGCTGCTGGATTTCAGCAAAATGTTTTTCAGTGATATTGTAGGTAAGGATATGTATCTTGCAGCCGTCTTCAGGAAATACTGCAGTGGCCTCCTGGCTGATGCAGGTGTCCGGGAGATGAGCTATGTCCAGGCAGGCCTGGATGTGGTCATGATCAGTAATGGTTACCAGGTCCATTCCTTTTTCTTTCAGACGTTTGTAGATAAAACCCGGCTCGGTGTAAGATTCGGAGCAGCCGAGTTTTTTGAGCACCCATTGAGACGGATTGGTTGAATATTTGGAATGGACATGCATGTCCATTCTGGTCACTTCTGCCATGGTTCACCTCCCGCCCTGCAGGGCCTGAATAGTATGGATTATTATTGGTCATTTTCAGCCCGGCTGAGCTTTTCCAGGGCCGGGTTGCGTCTGTTGCGCACATATACGTTTCCTTTTTTTGATTTGGCCAGCTTTTTGGTCCCTGCGGCCAGTTTGCTGATCTGGTTCAGGGTCATTTTTTCAAAACAGTCAACTATGGCCATGGAGATGGAAATCAGAGGAAATTCTCTGACCTGATCATCCCGGTTTCTGGCTTTAATGTATCCCCTGTTTCGGTCCTCTTCAGAATAGAAATGTTTCCCCAGTCTTTTGAAGCATCGGATTATTCCCTGACATATACGGTCAGATTTTTCAGTGCAGGTAATGATTATAAAGTCGTCGCCTCCCACATGGCCTATGAAATCATCGCTGCATCCATGACGTTTCACAGCCCAGCTCAGGACTCTGGCCATGAACTGGATGATCTGATCCCCCTGTTTAAAGCCGTAAACATCGTTGTAAGCCTTGAAATTATCCAGATCAGCGTAAATTATGCTTGTTTGAATGTTATTTTTGCGGAGTCTGGTTTCAAGCTCATTTTCTATGTAAGTATTGCCTGGAAGACCGGTAAGGGGATTGACTCCCCTGGCGATTTCCACCTGTATCTGAGTCAGGGTGTCCAGCATTTTCTGCACAGAAACCGTGCCTGCATACTTCTGGTCTTCAGTGACTATTATATGGTCAAAATATTTGTATTTGTCCCGTTTTATGGCCTTTTTGGCCACATCTTCCACCATGTCCTCCACATCCACCATCAAGGGTTCAGGGTCCATGAGATGAGTGACATCCCTGCTGTAAAAGAGGGCTACCCCGTAAAAATAACTCAGCTGCTGATCCAGATGGTGACTCATGATCAGGCCCACAGGCTTTTCACCCTCGCAGACCACAATGGCTGATATGGGATTGTCATCTTCAAAGTATTGCTTGATTGCACTTATTCTGGTGCTGCTTTGAACTGTAAAACTTGGTTCACAGAGCTCCCTGACCTTCATGCGTCCAAAAAATTTGGCACTGGCAAATATTTCTTTCCGGGCATAGGAACTGAAATTGAATACTGGTACAGGTTTGGGGTTGTCCGGCTTGGCAAGAAAATAGCCCTGACCAAAATGGGCGCCCATTTCAATAAAGGATTCCAGCTGACTTCTGGTCTCAATGCCTTCGGCAATGACTTTAGCGTCAATTTTTTCGGCAAAGGTGATTATGGCCTCTACCAGGGCTCTTTTGGCCGGGTTTTTATCAACACCATGGGTCAGACTCATATCGATCTTTATAAAGTCAGGCTTGATTTCAGCTATGGAGAACAGGCCGCTGTAACCTGCTCCCAGATCATCCACAGCAACCAGGTAGCCCTGCTGTCTGTAATGATTAAGGGATTCATAAAAAAGGGTAAAGTCTTTGGTGCTGTGGCGTTCAGTGATCTCAAACACAATATTTTCCGGATTTATGCTGAATTTTTTCAGCAGCCGCAGGGTTTCCCCGGTTTTGAACTTGGGATCCACCAGGGTCTTGGGATGGATATTCAAAAACAGTTTCTGATCCTGAGTGATCTGTCCCAGGTTCTTTACAGCCTGTTCCCGGCAGCTTCTTTCCAGGGGGAACAGAAGGCCGCATTCTTCGGCAAAATTAAACAGAGACAGGGGCGAATGGAAATGCGAGTTCAGAGGCCCTCTGGCCAGGGCTTCCCAGCCCAGAATGCTGCTGGTGCTGAGATTCATTATGGGCTGGTAAACAATGTTTATGGACGGTCTTTCAATGATATCCTGAAGTTCCTGGAGTAAAGGCAGTTCGTTGAAATCAATTTTGCAGGCCGAGGTCTGCTTGGCATCCATGGTGGCCTTGTACAGAGCTTCTTCAAAGGAATGCCCGTTATCACAGGTCAGGAAGGAATAGCCCATGGTTATGTCCGCTTTCTGACCGGTCATGGGAAAGAAGACCTTGTTCACCTCTTCCCTGATCAGAGGCTTGATTTTTATCAGGGTGTTCATGATGTCTCTGGAATCCATGCCCCTTGGATCAAATATAATGATATAACTGCCCTGATCAAGGTGCTGGATGTTAATGTATCCGGGCAGATTCTGACTGCCCAGTTTTTCCTGAATCCTTGACGCCCTTTCAGTGGCCTGAAGCACCACGCTTGAGCCGAAAAAATTTTCAAACAGATGCAGGTCATTGATTTGAAAATATATAACTGCCAGCTTTCTCTGGGAAAACAGGTTTCTGGCGATATTGGTCTTCTGGAAAAGGGGCATTTTTTCAAAAGAAAGATTCATGCAGACTTACTCCTTGAGCTTGACGCTGTACAGCTCTGGTTTGCAGGGAAGAGTGTTGTTTTTTTGTGACCCTGCCCCTGTTCAGGAATTTATTGACGGAATTTATGCCCGGGTTGCTGACAGGCGGTTCCCGTATCTACCCGGCACAGGAGCAGGGCTGCTCAGGAGGCGCGTTCTTGCGGGTTTGTTCAGCCCGGTTCAGGGCAATCAAAGAACGCCTGCCGGACTCAATGTCCGAACAAAGGGTCCTTACCACTCTGGTATTTTATAAGGGTTACAATAATGTATCTTTTGGGTAACAATTTTTGGTCAGAGGGCATAGGGCGGAGAGAATAAGGAATGAGGATTTTTTAGGGGTGGCCCGGGGGTTTAGGATTCTGAACGGTTACTTCTGAACGGATAGCAAAGGAACGCAGAACGGATAACGGGGTGCGCAGAGGGAAAGTCAGTTACTGCTCATTAAAGGGCAGCACCAGATGGATGGAGGTGCCTTTGCCTGGCAGGCTTTCAATGCATATATTGCCCTGCATTCTTTGGATCAGCCTCCGGGCAATGGTCAGCCCCAGTCCTGCTCCCTGGTAGGCCCGGGTATAGGAAGAGTCAGCCTGAACAAAGGGCTGCATATAATGTTCTATCTGCTCTTCATGCATGCCGATGCCTGTGTCCTGAACCAGGATATATAAAAGTTCCCTGCTGTGATGGCCCGGATCCAGCCTGAAAATTTCCACCCTGACCTCTCCTTTGGGAGTGAATTTGACTGCATTGCCCACAAGATTGAAAAGCACCTGGCGGACTCTGGCCAAATCCCCGGTCAGGAATTCAGGCACCTCAGGATGGATTATACATTCAAAAGACAGGTCTTTTCCCTTGAGGGTGGGAGTGAACAGGTCATACAGGGTGGAGCATAATTCCTTAACCTTGAAGGGTTGTTTTTTTATTTCAAGATGTCCTGCTTCCAGAGTTGATAAATCAAGAATATCCGACAGAAGCATGGTCAGCCTGCGGGCTGAACTCAGGGATGTGGCTGCATACTCATTTTGAGTGCTGCTCAGTCCGGACATCTGCATGAGCTGGAGCATGCCCATGATTCCGTTCAAGGGGGTCCTGATTTCATGGCTCATATTGGCCAGAAACTCGCTTTTGGCTGTATTGGCTGCCTGGGCTTCAGCTTCGCTTTTGATCAGCGCGTTGGTGAACTTTTCTCTTTCCCTGCGCGCAGCTCTGGCAGAGCCGATGAATTTTCTGGTGGTCAGTGTTATGCCGGCCAGACCGGTCAGCCAGATGAGTCCATGGCCCAGGAGGTAGGCCCTTTTCTGGGATGAAGACATTTCATAAAAAGGTTCCATGGCAATGGAGGCGCTTATGCCTCCAAGGTTCTGACCTATAGTTAATTGCTGGTCAGTGTGACATTTCAGGCAGCCGGCCTTTATGGTCAAGGGCTTCATGAACCTCATGTGCGGTTTGCCGTTCATATCAGATATCCCCCAGTACTGGGCAGAGCCCTGGGTGAATTTTTCCAGGGCCTTTTTTTCCCAGTCATCAGGGGCATTTTCCGGACGAATGGGGTCAAGACTGGTAATATGGCCTTTAAGACCGTAGGATATCTTTCCCATTTCATGAACCTGCCTGGTCATGTAGGCAGGATTGACCAGGGTAAGCCGGACATTTGAGGGAGTCAGAATATCCCTTTCAGGGATATGGGCCAGATAAGGATTAGCAGGAGTGGTTTCAGATTCAGGAACATATACTCCACCATGCCGGGTTGCCCATTCTCGGTAAACAACATCTTTAAGGAAGCTTGCCTCCAGGGCCATTAATGCGGCCTGCCTGGTGGTCCTGGTTTCTTGCTGAAAATTCCAGAAAAGGCTGATTAGAATGATTAATGTCCAGATGCCGGAAAACAGATAGCCCTGTTTTCTGAGCAGGGAAGAATTCTTTCCCGGATCCGAAGTACCGTCAGTTTTTACGTGCTGCATAACTGAATATTGAATTATCCGTATTTGTTTTCATTAGCAACATTAAAATGCTTGTAACTTGAGAGTTAAAAGTTAAAGGTAAAGATAAATAAATCAGGCTGTTGAAGCTGATAATGATGCGGACATTCAGGATTTTGGAAATTGTCAGTAAATACAAGACGTTGATAGAGAATTTTTGACTGTCAAGTTGTAACAGTTTAGCCCTTTTTAAGGGCGCAGGGGACAGGCACCCCGTCACCCACTTGAGCTGAATTTTTGAAGTTGAATGCCTGTTGGATTGCCAAGT
>CAZHCY010000071.1:0-4943 GCA_964531185.1 uncultured Desulfovibrionales bacterium
GGTTGGTTAAGGCCAAGTGATTAAGCCAGGATGAAAGGCTTTTCAGTACCCGGGAACGGAAAAAGACATCCATGAAGTATTTCTGACGCGGGGTAAGGCAGCCGGGATGACTTGAAGGTGCCGGGAGACTGAATAAGCTGAAGGCAACGGTTCAGGGGGTCCTCAATGCTGAGGCTGGCAGACCGGCATGGGGACTGTCCCCATGCCGGTTCCCGCGCCTCCCTGAACGGTTACAGCTGAAGAGTTCCAGCTTAGAGGCAGGACATGAAAGGGACCAGCCCCGGGCCTGAGAACTTTTCTGGCTGTGCAGGCAAAAAATTTTTGGCTCCAGGAGCAAGTGATCAGGGGCAGTCAACACAAGCAGTGATAACCCAGTCCTGGTGAATTGCATGCAGGCGTTTTCAAAAAAGTATATCCATAATAAACATATGCACAAATGCTCAAGCAAAAAAGTACAGGAGAGAGTATGAGCTTATCCAGCCAGTTGTTCAGTGAGGCCAGAAAATTCATTCCCGGCGGGGTGAACAGCCCGGTGAGAACCTGCAGTTCCGTGGGGGTTGAACCTTTTTTCATTGCCAGCGCTAAAGGGCCGTACATCCATACCGTAGATGGATCCACCCTGATCGATTATGTCATGTCCTGGGGGCCTATGCTTCTGGGGCACTGCCATCCAGCAGTGCAGAAGGCCCTGCATGAGGCACTGGAGAATGGAACCAGTTTCGGAGCTCCATGCAGGCCGGAGATCCATCTGGCCGGGCTGATTGTAGATGCCCTGCCCGGAGTGGATATGGTACGCATGGTCAATTCCGGAACCGAAGCCACCATGAGCGCTCTTCGTCTGGCCAGAGGATATACCGGCCGTTCCCTGGTGCTGAAGTTCACCGGCTGTTACCATGGCCATGTGGATGCGTTTCTGGCCAGTGCCGGATCAGGTGCTGCCACTCTGTGTATTCCAGGTACTCCCGGAGTTCCCGGAGAAGTGGTTTCCGGCACACTTCTGGCAGATTACAACAATATCCAGCAGGTCCGGCAGATATTTGACAGGCATGGACCTGAAATTGCGGCCGTGTTTGTGGAGCCTGTGGCCGGCAATATGGGACTGGTTCCCCCCAGAGATGGGTTTCTGCAGGGACTCAGGGATGTGTGCCATGAATACGGTGCCCTTCTGGTTTTTGACGAGGTGATCACCGGATTCAGGGTTTCCTATGCCGGGGCCCAGGGCCATTTTGGGGTTATTCCTGATCTGACCTGCCTGGGCAAGATCATCGGCGGAGGTCTGCCTGTGGGAGCTTACGGCGGCAGAAAAGAGATCATGGAGCGAATAGCTCCCTGTGGAGATGTCTACCAGGCCGGTACCCTGGCCGGCAATCCCCTGGCCATGACCGCAGGGTATGAGACCCTTAAGGTGCTCCAGGACATGGATTACGCTCTTCTGGCGGACAGAACAGCTGTCCTGGCAACAGAACTTGCAAATATTCTCAGGGAAAAGGGAGTGCCTGTGACCCTTAACCTGCTGAGTTCCATGTTTACCCTGTTCTTTACTTCTGAACCTGTGGTGGACTTTGAGACAGCCAAAAAATCCGATCAAAGTCTATTCCAGGCCTTTTATCAGCAGATGCGGGATCAGGGCATTTACCTGGCCCCTTCAGGATTTGAATGCGTTTTCAATTCCTTTGCCCATACTTCCGGTGAATGGGAAAAGACCCTGGAAGCGGCCAGAAAGGTCAGGTTCTAAGGGGATTTCCCGGCTCTGTGCCGCTCAGTCCCTGGTGCATTATCCGAAGGCCAGAGGGATAAAATGCAAAAGAGGAAATCAGTTCCTTGACAGGGATCAGGATTCTGTCTTAATGGGGAACCGGATTGTTAATTTTATTACAAGCTCTTGCAAGGAGGTGAGAAGAAATGAAAAAATGGATTATCAGCGCGATTGCCTGCTCATTCTTTCTGGGTTTTGTGGTTATCCCCGGGCTGCATGCCCTGACCACCCAGCATGAATATCTGGACAACGACATGTCCTATGAATTCGGAGACTATCCGGACAATATGCTGCTGTACGCCCCTGAGGAATACGGCGAAATGAGGGAAGCACCTTCACCTTTTTCCCACAGTGTTCACGGTGAGTATGACTGCGGGGAGTGTCATCATGATGAAAATAATGAACCATGGGACGGTTCCTGGGAAATTCAGGGCTGCATGAGCGAAGGATGCCATGACATAGCTGTTGCAAAGTCCCCCAAAGACAGACGTGATATTCGTTATTTTTACAAAGCCTATCATGACCATTGCATGACCGGTTGCCACAGGGATCTGGCCAAAGCCGGAGAACCCACCGGGCCAACCGCTTGTGTGGACTGCCATCCCAAATAAGGCATGTTTGTTAAAGGGGAAGCCCGGCTTCCCCTTTTTTAAAACACTCAGTCATTGAACTTGCCTTTTCTCCATTTGCCTGCAAAAAGCCTGGAATTACCGGATTCATTAAAAATCAGCTCCATAAGTCGCAACAGTTCAGCCCTTTTTAAGGAAAGCAAGGCACCCCAGGGCTTGTTTTTTAAAGATGTAAACAAAGACTTGGAAAAACAGGCGCAGGCAGAGCCAGTCCCCCTCCTGGCGCCGCATCCGGACAGGGAGCCGTGCCTCATGCAAATGGCTGACCTGTTATCATGAGTTTTTGTTTTTACTGACCCCTGACTTCTGTTTCCTGATCCCTGACTCCTGTTTCCTGACCCCTGGGACTGGAAAAACAAGTTTTTGCAGTGGAATCTTTCTCCTGTTCGATTTTTTCCCTTCCTGTCCAGTTTTCCCTTGATTTCCCTGTTTTCAGGTTCAAGTCACTTTACAATCCAGCTTTTTTTTTTGTAATGTGCATGATTATGCAGCATCAAAGTCTCCTGGTAACAGGTCAGCCCTTTTTTAGGAAAGCAAGGCGCCCCATGGCCTGTTTTTTGGCTGATGTAAACCCAGACTTAAAAAAACGTAACAGTTCAGCCGTTTGCATGAGGCACGGGGAGCCTGTCCCCTGCGCCCTTAAAAAGGGCTGAACTGTTACGATTTAGCTGAGACCCTCGAACCAAGGCGGTAATCATCATGACTCCGGAAAAAGATAATGAAATTTTTGATAAAGAAGAAATCATCGACCTGACAGACGTGGTGGAAGAAGGACCTGGGCTGGAAGGTCAGGAAGGTGCTTCAGCCCGGCAGGAGGACAAGGACGCCGATGATATTGATGAGGACCTCAGTGATCTTTTTGAAAGCCTGAGTTCTGACCAGGGAGGATCTGAACCAGACGAAGACTTTGAGGATCTGTTCAAGGAGGAGCAGAAGGGTTCCAAAAAGTCATCTGCCCCAGAGTCTCAGGCCGAGGATTCTTCTGAAGATGATTTTCTCAAGGATTTTTTAGAAGATGACGAACCTGATCAGACTTCAGAAAAGGATCAGGAAGATGACGATCTTGAGGACATTGATAAGCTTCTGGCCGAGGAGGAACCTGAGCAGCGGAACAAAAAACAGGAATCTGCTCCTGTGCATGAAGCAGCTCCAGGGTCAGAAGATTTGAGTGAGGAGCTGGAAGCTGAAGAAGAATCCAGTGTCCAGAAGATCTCTTCCACAAATGAACCCATGGACCAGGCTGACCTGGACAGCCTTTTTGAACAGGCCTCGGGTGCTGAAGAGGAAGCTTCCGGGGCGGGCCTGGAATCAGAAGAACAGGCTGAAAAGGAGCCGGCAGATGAATCTCCAGATAGGACATCCGGTCCAGGGCAGGAGGTTGAAGAACAGGCCCGGGAGCAGACAGAAGAACCTGAGCCAAGGGAAGAACCAGCTCCGGCTGCAGAAAAGGAGTCATGGGGTTCTGAAGAGCAGGCTGCAGTTTCAGAAGACAGGGGCAGCAGCCTGCCGGAAGAGCTGCAGTCTCTGGCTGGACGTCTGGATGCTCTTGAGGAAAAATTTCAGGACATGGATGAGCATTTCAGGGATAAAAGTCTGGAGGCAGTCAACAGCCAGGCTGTGAATCCTGGTTCTCTCAAGGAAGAAATGGACCAGCTCAGGCAGGAAATCAACCAGATCAGGGAAGAATTGCAGCAGCCCCCGGAAGAGGACCAGGCCCGGGAGGAAGAGTTCCAGGCCAGGGTGGTGGAGGCGGTGCAGTCCAGAGGGCTGGGTCAGGATTTTGTGCATGAACTGGTTCAAAAGGCGGCTGGGCAGGTCAGGGAAGAATTGCAGGCTGAACAGGAGGCTCAGAGTGCTGAGCCGTCTGAGCCTGAATATCCAGCTGATTTCAGGGAAAAGGTCCTGGAGATCGTCCAGGAACAGTCCCGGTCCTCCCGGAGTCTGGAAGAATTGACTTCTGAGCTGAGACAGCAGTTGACGGGGGAACTGGAGGAAAAAATTCAGGAGGCAGCAGCTGACAGCCAGGAGCGGTCCGCCCAGGCCGAAGCCAGGGAAGATGAGGTTCAAACCAGGTTGACTGAGCTGGAACAAGGCCTGCAGAATTTAAAGATCCCGGACCCTGAAGCCTTAAAATCCCAGGTACTGGAAGAGGTGCATTCTGCCCTGAATGATCAAAAGCAGGATCAGCAGCTGCTCCCGGATGAGGACACCCTGAGGCAGGAAGTAAATATTGCCGTGGAAAGCCGAATCAATTCCCTGATCGAGAACTGGCAGAGCGAGAAAAAGGCCCTGGCCGGGGAACTGGAAAATGCTCTGAAATTCTGGGGCAAGATGCAGGAAAAGCTTACTGTGCTGAGTCAGGATATCGGCCAGATCAGGGATCAGATATCTGAACCGGATCCAGAGCTGGTGGAGAAGGTGGAGTCTTTGGCCGAGAACGCGGTGACCAGGCCTGATCTCAGGCATCTGGCTTCCCAGCTCAAGGTTGAGCTGGAAGAATATATTTCCCGAAAAGTACCTGAAGCTGCTGCAGGAGTCATCCGGGAAGAAATTGAGGC
>CAZHCY010000071.1:4953-10045 GCA_964531185.1 uncultured Desulfovibrionales bacterium
CATGCTTTCCCAGGGTGATGATTAGCCGGTCTTTGCAGAATAAGAACCAGCATTGCCGGATTCAGCCCATGGGCTTGTCAACAAGTTTTCAACAGGGGAGGCTTCAGGGTTTTCTCTGTTGGCCGCCCGGTTATGTCTTGTCAGGTCAAGCCATTTCCCCGCCCGGGCGGTTATTTTTCCAGCCGCGTTCAGCTTGAAAGTTAGAAGGTCAAAGGTGAAAAGTTGAAAATATCCACTGCCATATCAGGCGCTTGAACCTGTAAATGTTTTGAATGTTCAAAGTCCTGACAATGTTCAGCCCATACAAAACATTGCTGGAGATCTTCTGACTTGTATTGCACCCCAGAAACAGGAGCTTAAATGGATCAGTCGCAGAAACAGGCCCTGCAGGTCACCAAGGAAATAGTGATCAAATTTATTGAGGTGGGGCGGATTTCTCCGGGCAACTGCCAGGAATTTTTCTCCCAGACCTATCATCAGATTTTACAGACCATTAAAAATTCTGACCAGGAGCAGATCCAGGCTGATAAGGATCAAGGGCTGGATTCATGAACTCCAGCCGGCACAGCAGGATTGTTTCCGGGTATTTTGCCAGCATAGCCGCCTGGTATGACTTCCTGAATCATTTCCTGAGCATTGGCCAGGATATTTACTGGAGAAAGCGGCTCACCAGCCATGTCCGCATCCAGGAACAGGCCCTGGTGGCTGACCTGGCTGCCGGCACCCTGGACCTGACCAGGGAGATCCTCAAAAAAAACCCCGGAGCCAGGGTTCTGGGCCTGGACTATACTTTGCCCATGCTTGTCCGGGGCAGATCCAAGCTAAATTTTGCCCGGTCCAGATCAAGCCTTGTTCAGGCAGACGGAAGAAGTCTTCCCCTGGAAGACAGCAGCATGGACGCGGTGACCATAGCCTTTGGCATCAGAAATATTCTGCCCAGGGATCAGGCCTTCAGGGAAATCATAAGGGTGCTCAAGCCTGGAGGCAGGCTGTGCATTCTTGAATTCGGCACAGGCAGAAAAAAGATTCTCGGAGGGCTGTACAATTTTTATCTGACTAAGGTCCTGCCTCTCATGGGCAGGCTGTTTTCCAGGGACAAAGGGGCGTACAGGTATCTGGCGGAATCCATCAGGGACTTTCCTGATGAAGACCAGCTGGCTCTGGAAATGCACCGGGCGGGTTTTTCCAGGGTGTTTTACTATCCTTTGAGCGCAGGCATAGTCTATGTCCATGTGGGCCAGAAAGCATCTTAAAGCAGGCTTTTGCCCAGAAAGACCACCAGCACCCCAAGGATAATGACTGTAAAACCCAGTTTGCGCAGAGCCTGGGGAGGCTGTCTGGACATCATGTCCAGAAAACCTGGCATCTTTTCAGCCCAGAGAAAGTAGGGGATTCCTTCAAGAATAAAGGCCAGGCCAAGGGCACAGAGGAAAAAGGACAGATCGAACTGCATGGGAATGTCTGTAGCTTTTTCAGGCAGGAAAGTCCAGAATGGGGCTGTTGGTTCAGGGACAGGCTAAAGCAGGGAATCCGGATTGAGAGTCCAGGCGGAGGTCCATTCCGGGGGGAAAGGGTTTTGATACTGATTACAGCAGCCACAGCCAGGGAAATCAAGGCATTGATCCGGGGCAGCCTGACAGAGATCAGGACAGAGGCTCCTTTTTTTTCCATCCAACTTGGGGGCATGAAACTGGGTTTTTTGACAACCGGAGTGGGGCCCCTTAACGCGGCTGTGAAGCTGGAAAGCCTGCTGGCTGCTGATCCAAGTGTTTCCGGAGTGGTCAACGTGGGCATAGCCGGGAGCTATGATCCGGACAGGCTTCCTGTGGGCGGGGTATGCCTGGCTTCAGCAGAGGTCTGGCCGGAGTACGGGGTAAGAGATGAAAGCGGGTTTTCCAGGGCCCAAGAACTGGGTTTTCCGCTGCACGGCCGGGGCCGGGATGCAGTCTGGAGCAGGATTGAGCTGAATCACTGCGATTATTTTGCCTGCAGGGGTTTTTTGTCCCATAAAGACTGGCACAGGGGGGTAAGCATTACTGTGGCCGGAGTCACCAGCCTGTCTGCCCAGGCTCAGGCATTGAGCACAGGCTGGCAGGCAAGCATGGAAAACATGGAAGGCTTTGCCCTGGCCTACTCCTGCCTGCTCAGAGGCATTCCCTTTATGGAGGTCAGGTGCATTTCCAATCCAGTGGGTTCCAGGGCCCCTGGAGAATGGGATTTTCCCGGAGCTTTCAGGGCCCTGGGCGAGGTCTGGGAGTTTTGGCACAAACAGATTCCCTGCTCATGACCGGGCTGGTTCTGATTTTTGGCTGGGCAGACGGCCGGGTTATGCCTGGTTTTTAACAGCCTGACGGTTTTCATGGCGATTTTTTGATTATTTATTTGCAGATAAATTTCAAGGAAGATGGACCAGCACAGAAAGATCCTGAGGGCAGGGATTTCTCCCTGCCCCAATGATACATACATTTTCGGGGCCTGGATTCTGGGGCGGACTGGAGATATTCCCGGCTGCCGAACCAGGTTTGTCTGGGAGGACGTGCAGACTCTCAACGAAGCTGCAGCTGCCGGAAAAGCCCAGCTGATCAAGGTTTCAGCAGTACAGGGCCTTATGCTGGAAGGATACACCATCCTTGGCAGCGGAGGAGCATTCGGACTGGGCAGGGGACCCAAACTGGTCTGCCGGCCTGGGCTGAAGAAAACTCCGCACACCATAGCTGTACCCGGGGCCATGACCACAGCTTTGGCTCTGCTGAGAGCTGCAGCAGATTTTGATTTTGAAGCTGTGCCCATGAGTTTTGATTTTATCCCTGAAGCAGTATCCCTGGGCCTGGCTGATGCAGGGCTTTTGATTCATGAGACTGCTCTTATCTACCAGGACCTGGGTTTTGAACTTTTTCTGGATCTTGGACTGTGGTGGGACAGGGAAGCAAAAGGCCTGCCCCTTCCCCTTGGAGTGATACTCATGGACAGAACCTGGGGTGCTCAAGGGGCAGAGGCAGCTGAAGAAATCATCAGAAACAGCATTCTGACAGCGGACCAGGACAGGGAGGCGGTCTGGCCTCTAATTAAAAGTCTGGCCAGAGAACTGGATGACCGGGTCATTGATGCCCATATCCAGGCATATGTGAATAGATTCAGTTATGATATGGGACCAGAGGGCAGGCAGGCCCTGGATTTTCTGCAAAGTATAACAGGAAGGATTAATGGACGGACTTAAAAAATTTTTTCAGGCAGAGCTTCCAGTGATCAACAGGGTCTTGAAAGAGGAGCTTGAAAACCTCAATCCTCTGGTTAAGGACGTGGCTGAACATGTGCTCATGGCCGGGGGCAAGAGGATGCGCCCCATGCTTACCCTGCTGGTGGCCCGGGGGCTGGGCTGCTCAGACAGGGATATCTATCCCCTGGCCTGTTCTCTGGAATTTCTGCATTCAGCCACCCTGATTCATGACGATATCCTGGACAATGCTGAGCTCAGAAGAGGACAGGATGCAGCGCATGTGATATTCGGAACCAGGTCCTCCATTCTGGCCGGGGATGCCCTGCTGGCACTGGCCAATATGATTGTGGCCAGATATGGTCTGCCTGCCATGAACTTCTGTGTGGCTGAAGCCATTCTCAGAACTGCTTCCGGCGAGGTGGAAGAGATTGCCAATCTGCGCAATCCTGAGATGGACAAGGCCAGGTACCTGGATATAGTCAAGGGCAAGACTGCTTTCCTGATTCAGGCCGCCTGCAGCTGCGGAGCAATGGTGGCCGGGGCTGACAGATATCTTGAGGAACAGGCCACCTGTCTGGGCTTTAATCTGGGCATTGCCTTTCAGCTGGTGGATGACGCCCTGGATTACGCTTCAGAAAGTGAACTAATGGGCAAGCCCAATGGCAGCGATCTCATGGAAGGCAAGATTACCCTGCCTTTGATTCTTTACCTGAAAACCCTCAGCTCTTCCCGGAAGCAAAGCCTGCTGGATAAGATTGCCAGCAACAAGATGAATCAAGAAGAAGTCAGCCAGGTAATCCGCAATATCCAGCAGGCCGGACTGGATGGGAAGGTCCGGGAGGAAGCCGAGCTTTATCTGCATAAAGCTCGCAAATGTCTGCAAGTCTTTCCTGATTGTCTGGAAAAAACACTTCTCCAAGAGATGCTGGAACTGGTCAAGGCCAGGAAGTTCTGAATAATTTTCAGCCTGCAGAGCCATGCCATGGACCAAAGTACAATAAACATGATGATAAAGCCCCTCAGGGACTGTCTGAATCTGGTATTTCCTCCGGTGATGCCTCAACTCATCAAAGAGGCCTCCAAACCGACTCCGGATTTTAAGGAACTGAGCCGGATTGTCTCCATTGATCCCGGGCTTACTGTGACCATTCTTTCACTGGCCAACTCCCCCTATTACGGTCTGACCCAAAAGGTCAATGATCTGCAGCGGGCCATGGTCATCCTGGGCAGTTCAGAAATTCTGAAACTGGCCATAGCAGTGACCCTGAAAAAGAGTCTGACCCGCAAAATGAGCCGGTGCGATCACCTTGAATACAGAAACTGGGCTGTGATTTTGTGGAGCGCCATGGCCAGCGAGCTTCTGGCCCGCAAGGCAGGGCTCAGACAAGCTGATTCAATATATATCTGTGCCCTGATCAAGGACCTGTCCCTTCTGCTGCTGGGCTGCTCTGAGGACCCCAGGCTGGAAAAGTTCAGGTCCAAATGCATGAAAGGCTCTACAGGACTGCTGACCCTGAGGCCCGGCCAACTGGAAGATGAAAGCCATGCCTGGGGGGCGGACCACAGTGTGCTGACCATGGAACTTCTGGAGCACTGGGGGTTTCCAAAGGAAGAATGCCGGATGATCGCTTTTCATCATGACCTGGAAAATATCAGGGATCATGACTGCGCGGTGCAGATGATTATTCTGGGCACATACTGGGCTGAAGTGGAAATGAGTGATCAGGCCGTGTCCCAGATTTTCCGGGTCAGAACCATTGCCAAGAATATTCTTGGGCTGGACAACAGGGCTTTTGATGAGCTGCGGGAGAAGCTTTCCCTGAGATTCAGAACCATGTGTCTGGGCATGGGTTTGTCCCCGGGCAGTGATGATGC
>CAZHCY010000072.1:0-9959 GCA_964531185.1 uncultured Desulfovibrionales bacterium
CTGTACCTGAAACCCCCGGCCTGGGATTTCCAGCCGGGCCAGTTTGTGATGGTCAGGCCCGGGTCATGGGAAAACGATCCAGTCTGGCCCAGACCCTTTTCCATCTGTGAAAAGACAGAAGCCTTCCTGAGGCTGTTTATCCAGGTGGCCGGCCGGGGCACCAGGCGTTTGAGCCGCCTCAAGCCCGGGGATTTGATTCATGTCTGGGGACCGCTGGGCAACGGTTTTGAGTATGATCACAAGCAGCCCCTTCTGATGCTGGCCGGGGGCATGGGCATGGCTCCTTTTGTGGGACTTGTCAAACAACATCCTGTTCCGGACAATGCAAGCCTTGTTCTGGGGCACAGGGGAAGCGCAGAACATTACCCCATAAGCGAACTGGCAGAGCGCATGAGCATCAGGGCCCTGCGCCAGGATACGGCGGAGGATATTCTGGAGTTTCAGAAATTTCTTGAAAAAAACATCAGCAGCTTTTCTTCAGAGGGCAGGATTCTGGCCTGCGGACCGGTTCCGTTTCTCAGATTCATCCAGGATCAGGCCGGCAAGTATAAGGCTGATGCCTGGATTTCCCTGGAAAACAAGATGGCCTGCGGCATAGGAGTCTGCCTTGGCTGCACTGCCAGAACTGTTCTGGGTGAATACAGGCAGACCTGTACATACGGCCCTGTATTCAGGGCGGACAGCATTGTGCTGGAACCTTGAGCTGCACCCATGCAAAGCAGGATACATACCATGGATTTAAGTGTTGATCTGGGCGGATTGAAGCTCAAGAATCCTGTTATGTCCGCTTCAGGTACTTTTGGCTATGGTCTGGAATTCACACCCTACGGCCGGCTGGAGGATCTGGGGGCGGTGGTGGTTAAGGGTCTGTCTCTGGAGCCCAGAAAAGGCAATCCCATGCCCAGGATCGCAGAAACCCCATGTGGTATGCTCAATGCCATAGGCCTGCAGAACATAGGGGTCAAAGAGTTTATAAGGGATCGGCTGCCCAGGCTTCCCTGGCAAAAAACCCCGGTTGTGGCCAATCTATATGCCCAGAGCGCCAGGGAGTTCGGCCGACTGGCCGAGGTGATCAGTTCCTGCCGGGAGATAGCTGCCCTGGAAGTCAATATCTCCTGCCCCAATGTCAAAGAAGGCGGAGTGCAGTTCGGGCAGAATCCTGAGGCTGCCGCCCGGGTGGTCCGGGAGGTCAGGAAGCGTTCCGGAACCAGGCCGCTGATGGTCAAGCTCAGCCCCAATGTTACAGATATTAAGGTCATTGCCCGGGCCGTGGAAGAGGCTGGTGCGGACATGCTCTCCCTGATCAATACCCTGGGAGGTATGGCTGTGGATATCAGGACCAGAAAGCCGCTGCTGGCCATGACCCATGGCGGGTTGTCAGGCCCGGCCATAAAGCCGGTGGCCCTTAAGATGGTGCATGAAGCAGCCAGGGCGGTTCAGATACCGGTTATAGGCATTGGGGGGATAAGCACGGCCAGGGATGTCCTGGAATTTATTCTGGTGGGGGCCTTTGCTGTGCAGGCAGGCACAGCTGTGTTTACCAGGCCGGACAGAATCTTTGCCCTGGTTCGGGAAGTAGAGGAACTGGCTGCCCGGCTGGGAATCACTTCCTGGGATCAATTCCGGGGCAGCCTTGAAGAATATTAATCCAGCATGTTCCAGGCCGGGCATCCTCCCTGTGCTGTCCCTTCCAGGATGACTTGAGAATTTTTTAATTTGCTTCTATTCTGAACAGTTGAATCCAGCCGAGCCTGAAAGCAGGCAGACAGGTGATCCAGGTTAATACCCAAACAAGGAGAATTAAATGCCCCAGCCCATAAAAGAAGCGGCAGCCCTGTGCAAAACCATCATGCGCAATGGTTATGACGCATATGTGATAAACGCTCCTTTGCAGAAGAGGGCCATGGATGAAAACAATCTTGAGGTGGACATCTGCACTGATCTGGATACTGAGCCTTTGACCAGGCTGTTTCCCAGCCTGGAGCCGTGCCCTGGTGCCGAGTTTCTGGGTAAACTCAAGCAGGGGGAGGTCACGTTCAACTTTTATCCGGCTGATGTCATAGAGAGTTCATATACAGAAGGGACCATTGCCAGGCTGACCCCCAGGCTGGTCAAGCGGATGGAAAATCTGGGAGACCTGCCCATGTCCTGGGCCTGCCCCTATATTCCCAAGGCCAAAGACGTATATGACGGGTTTGAAAAAATGGACTCAGGTGCAATCCGTCTGGAGGGCATCCCGGATGAAACCCTTAAGAGAGACTATTTGCGGGCCATTAAAGTACTTCGTTTTTCAGCCAATTATCATCTGCCCATAGAAGGCAATACCTGGCTGGCCATTGTCAGGTCCTGCAGACGGGTGCTGGACTATGTCTCGGTGACGGATTTCATGGATGAATGGCGCAAGGTGGAAGCTGAAAATATGTACAAATTTGTGCAGCTGCTCTTTGAAAGCATGATCCTGCACGGCCTGCTGCCTGAATTGACTTCCCTGAGCAGGGTCAGACAGATTAAAAACCCGGACGAGGGAGAAGAAACCGTCTGGGAGCATACCATAGAGACCATGCGCCGCTACCCGGAAGAACTGCCCTATGACTGGTACGGAACCATGGCCTGTCTGTTTCATGATGTGGGCAAGCTGTTTGCCGGGGAGTATTTTGAAGACAGGATCACCTTTTACCAGCACCATCATATCGGGGCCAAGGTGACCAGAAAAATTCTCAAAAGACTGAGGTTCAATACAGACGAGGTTGATTTGATCTGCCATCTGGTCCGTCATCACATGCGTTTTCATTTCATGCTCACGGACAAGGGCATCAGGCGGTTCAAGGCTCTGGATGAATATCCCAGGCTCATGGAAATGACCAGGGCGGATATCAAGGCCAGAAACGGAAGCTACAAAGAATTCAACCATAACATGAAGATGCTGGAGAGGGCGGATTTGTCCGAAGAAATGCTGGAGCCTCTGCTCAACGGCCATGAGATTATGGATTTCACCGGGATCCGGCCCGGCCCGGCAGTGGGGCTGATCAGAGAGGCCCTGCTCCAGGCCCAGGTGGCCGGGGATGTGACTTCTGTTCCTGAAGCCATTGAATTCATTACCCGTTATAAAGACAAGGAGCAGATTCAATAAAAAATTTCCTTGATCTGGATCTGGAAGAGGCCGGCCGGATTTTTCAGGCCCGGGGAGAGCCCTCATTCAGGACCAGCCAGGTCATGAAGTGGATCTGGCAGAAGAGAGCATCTGATTTTTTGCAGATGACCAATGTGTCCAAAAAGACCAGGGCCTGGCTGGAGCAAGAGTTCCAGATCAAGCCGCCAGAAGTGGTCAGGCAGGAAAAAAGCACTGACCAAACCGTCAAGTTCCTCATGCGGCTTGAGGATGGTCTGGAAGTGGAAAGCGTACTTATTCCATCTGACAACTACACCCAATGCGTATCCACCCAGGTGGGCTGCCCCATGGCCTGCAGATTCTGCAGCACCGGAAAAATGGGCCTGACCCGCAATCTGACCAGTGGAGAAATTGCCGGACAGGTTCTGGCAGCTGAAAATTTCCTGGACCGGACCCGGGATGCCTGCAGGGTCAGAAACATTGTTCTCATGGGCATGGGCGAACCTTTGCTCAACTGGAAACAGGTAAAAAAAGCACTTTCAATTTACAGGCATCCAGATGCCCTTAATTTTTCCCGGCGCAAAATCACCCTGTCCACTGTGGGGGTCAAGGAAAATCTTTTCCGGTTTGGACAGGCCAAACTGGCCTATCTGGCGGTTTCCCTGCATGCTCCTGACCAGAAATTGCGGCAGTCCGTCATGCCAGCAGCTGCAAAATACAGCCTGGAAGAGCTCCTGGCAGACCTTGAGCAGTACCCTTTAGCCCCCAGGGAAAGGATAACCATTGAATACATCATGCTCAAAGGGATCAATGACAGCCTGAAGCAGGCGGCTGCCCTGTCCGGAATTCTTTCCGGCCTGAAATGCAAGATCAATTTGATCAAATATAATCCTGGTGCGGATTCAGGGTTTGCTCCTTCTGAGCAGGAGACTGTTCTGGCTTTTCAAAAGTTTCTCAGGAGTAAGGGATATACAGTCATGCTGCGCAAGAGCATGGGCCAGGATATCCATGCTGCCTGCGGTCAGCTCAAAGCCCGGTCGGATGCTGAAAGAGCTTCAGCTGAGCCATGTTCAGCAAAAGAGTAAACAGAAAATTTTTATCCGGGGTCTGCATCATCCTCTGCCGGGCTTGAGCCTGTCTGGATTTTTGTCTTCTGACTGCATAACTGGAATCTGTAAAAAAGTTCAGCCCCTGGCACGGACTGCCTGGGATTTGGGTCATTGTCCATGCTTTATTTGATCCAGGGCTGAACTGCTACTTAAAGCAACTTTAAAGGAGAGATGTTTTGAAACCTGATTTTGACAAGGGAAACGGGCTGTTGCCGGCCATAGTCCAGGACTTTGACAGCGGGGAAGTGCTGATGCTGGCTTATGTCAGTCCAGAAGCCTGGGAGATGACCCTGAAGACCGGAGAGGCCCATTATTTCAGCCGCAGCAGGCAGAGTATCTGGCGCAAAGGCGGTACTTCCGGGCATGTCCAGAAAATAAGAGAGATCAGGCTGGATTGTGACCTGGATACTATTTTGTATAAGGTGGAGCAGCTGGGCAAAGCAGCCTGCCATAAAGGCTACAGAAGCTGTTTTTTCAGAAGGATAGAAGATGGTCAGCTAAAGGTATGCCAAAAGAAGGTTTTTGATCCCAAGGAGGTTTACGGATAAATGAGCAACGATGAACAGATACTTAAGCTGGGGATTCCCAAGGGTTCGCTGCAGGAAGCAACCATGCGGCTTTTTTCCAGGGCAGGCTGGAAAATAAAGCCTCATCACCGCAATTATTTTCCAGAGGTCAATGACAGAGAACTGGTGTGTTCCCTTTGCAGGGCCCAGGAAATTTCCAGATATGTGGAAAACAAAACCATGGATGCCGGCCTGACAGGCAAGGACTGGATCATGGAAAACCAATCCAATGTTGTGGTGGTTTCAGATCTGGTCTACTCCAAGGTGAGCAACCGGCCGGCCCGCTGGGTTCTGGCAGTGGCCGGGGACTCCCCTTACAAACGTCCTGAGGACCTGGCTGGAAAAAAGATTGCCACGGAACTGAAGAATTTTACCCAGAACTATTTCAGCAACGCCGGGATTCCGGTGCAGGTTGAATTTTCCTGGGGGGCCACAGAGGCCAAGGTGGTGGAAGGTCTGGCCGACGCCATTGTGGAGGTGACTGAAACAGGAACCACCATCAAGGCCCACGGGCTGAGGATCATTGCCGAGCTTTTACAGACCAACACCCAGTTCATCGCCAACAGGGAAGCCTGGGAAGATCCCTGGAAACGAAAAAAAATCGAGACCATCAATACCCTGCTGCACGGCGCTCTGCGGGCGGACAGGCTGGTGGGCCTGAAAATGAATGTGCCTCAGGACAGGATGGACGCTGTTATGGAACTTTTGCCCAGCATGACTGCGCCCACTGTGGCTCATCTTTACAACACCGACTGGCTGTCAGTGGAAATTGTGGTGGAGGACGACCAGGTCCGTGATCTGGTGCCCAGGCTGCAGGCCAGGGGAGCTGAAGCCATTATTGAGTACGCTCTGAACAAGGTGATTTAGGCCTGGTCCGGGTAATTAAGGGACTGCAGAGCATAAATTATGGTGACCAAGAAGTGCCTGGTCTGGTTCTGTCCAGGCCCGGCCCTGCTTAACGTTTAAGGGAAGTCCTTGAGATGATGCAGCTTTCACCATATGTATTCCGGTTTATTCTGGCTGCTGTCCTGTTGGGGACAGGATGCGCCCATTCAAAACAAAATCCGGATGAAATGCCCCAGGATCAGGTTCCCATCCGTCTGGATCTGGCTGAAAGGTATCTGCTGGAGTCCGAGCCCAGAATGGCTCTGGAGCAGCTGCTGCTGGTCAAAGAAAAGGCCGGGGATGATCCAAGGCTGCATTTCAATCTGGGGCTGACCTACTCAGTAATGAATGAACTGGACAGGGCGGCACAGGCGTATGAGCAGGCTGTAGCCCTGAATCCTTCATATGGAGAGGCCTGGAATAATCTGGGCCAGGTGGAGCAGGCCAGGGGCAATCATGAAGCAGCAGCCCGGGCCTATGAAGCGGCCGTGGACCAGGAAGAATACATGACCCCGGAATTTGCCGCATATAATCTGGCCCGGCTTTACGCTGAACAGGATGAAAAAAAATCCGCTCTTGACTGGTTGAACCGGGGAATGGAGCTTAACAGCAGATACATTCCCCTTTATGAATTTTCTGCTGAGATTTACCGCCAGGAAGGTAATTTTGCCAGGGCAGCAGATGTGCTGGACAGAGGGGTCAGGGCCAGACCGGACAGTTTGCAGCTAAGAATGGAACTGGCCGGGGAGTTTCTCAAGATAGACCGGGAAGACAAGGCAAAAGAGCAGTTCAGGTGGATCATTGAGCAGGAGCCGGAATCGGAAGAGGCCGCAAAAGCAGCCAGTTACCTGGAAATGCTCAGATAATGAGCATGGTCCCTGGATTCTGGGGGTGAACCCCTGGATTTACGATTTTGCAGCCTATAATGTCTGGTCCAGGCCGGTGGGTTTGCTCTGCTGTCTGGACATGCTCTCCAGGGCCGGGGCCCGGACTGCTCTGGTTGATTTCATGAGCCGGGAGCTTTTCAGGCCAGGCTGGCCTGAGCCGGAAGAAACAGGGCAGGGGCATTTCCCCAAAACCCGGCTGCCCAGACCAGGGGTGCTCAGGGACATACCCAGGCAATACAGCAGATACGGCGTTTCCAGGCAGGAGGCGGTCCAGGCCCTGGCCAGCCTTGACCCGGAGCCTGATCTCATTATGGTCACTTCCCTGATGACTTACTGGTATCCCGGAGTCATTGCCGCCATAAGGCTCCTCAGGTCTTTGTTCCCCAGGACTTTTATCTGCCTGGGGGGTATCTACGCCACCCTGTGTGCTTCCCATGCCTCTGGATGCGGGGCTGATCTGGTTATAGCCGGCCCTCTGGAAGCAGAGCACAACTGGAAGGCACTCTGGCGGGTCATGGGCAGACAGGCTCCTGCCTTGCCTGACAAGTCCGGTTTTTCCTTTGACATGTCCTATTATCCGGCCCCGGATTTTTCAGTGATAATGACTTCCAGGGGGTGCTGTTTCAGCTGCCCCTATTGTGCTTCTTCAGTGCTTTATCCGGGGTTTCGCCGTTCTGATCCGGATCTGGTGATAAAACATGTTCAACAGGAATATTCCCGGGGGGTGCGTGATTTTGCCTTTTATGACGATGCTCTTCTGGTGGAGCCAAGGCAGGTTCTTGTTCCGGTTTTAAAGTATATAATCAGCAATGCTCCTGGCGTCAGGCTTCATGCTCCCAATGCTTTGCATGTGCGTTTTCTGGAGCCCGGGATCTGCAGAATGCTCAAAAGGGCCGGTCTGGTTACGGTCAGGCTGGGGCTGGAAACAGGGGATTTCAGCCGCCGCCTTGACACCAAGCTTAATTGCAGCCAGTGGAGGCTGGGGGTGGGCAGCCTGCTGGAAGCTGGTTTTTCCAGAAAGGATATCCGGGTGTATGTCCTTGCCGGTCTGCCTGGCGGGCCGGAAACAGGCATTTTGAGTGCAGTACAGCTTTGCCGGGAATTTGGCCTGCAACCGGAACTGAACTATTATTCCCCCATCCCGGGTACGCCCATGTTCAGACAGGCGGAACTTTCAAGCAGCTACCCCCTGGAAGACCCCCTGTGTCATAATGTCTCCATATGGCCGTGTGTGCCGGGAGGGTTTTCCTGGGAGGAGCATAAACGCTGGAAAAGAGTATGCCTGACAGGTCAGTGAGAAAAGACGGCCCGCCCGGCTGGAAAATCAACTCCGGCTTTTTATGAGCCGGAAAAATCAGGAGATGAAAGTGAGCACCATAATTACTCAGGATAAAAACATTCAAAGGGCTGTGAAATGGATCGGGGAGCAGCTTGAACAGGGTCAGGACAAAAAAGAAGCCATTGATCAGGCCGGGATGCGCTTTAATCTCAGCCCCAAGCAGGAGCAGTTTGTAATGAAATTTTTCAGTGATCCGGTTAATTGTCCGGAACCAGGCTGCAAGACATGACCTGTTCCGGCTTACAGAAGAATGATTTGCCAGCCGGCCCGGCCCGGCAGGACGGATGTTTCATGGCCCTGAGAAAATGAAGATACTGCATGGACAGATTTTAAGGGAAGTCAGCCTGATTTTCACCGTGACCCTGTGTTCCATGGTCTGCCTGATAGTCATCGGCAGGATGGTGGATCTCAAGGAAGTTTTTGTGGGCCAGAACGTGGAGTTTCTGGATATTATCAAGGCCTTTGTCTTCCTGAGCCCGTCTTTCATGGGCCTGATAATTCCCATTGCCTGTCTTTTGAGTATTTTTCTGTGCTTTCTGCGCATGGCCACGGACAGGGAACTCACAGCTCTGCAGACCAGCGGCATTTCCATAAAAAATCTGGTTTTTGCCCCGCTTCTTTTTTCCCTGGCCGCGTTTGCCTTTACCCTGCTGGTATCCATGGAGCTGGTGGCCTGGGGTGCGGACAACTTCCGCAGCATTGCCCTGGATATGATCAGAAACCAGACCAGGATTTCCGTGCAGCCGGGAGTATTCAATCAGCATATTCCAGGGCTGACAATTTATACCCGCCGGACAGATCTGGAAAGCGGAACCCTTGAGGAAGTCTTTATCAGGGATGAAGCCACTTCCCGGAGTCCAGTGGCCATCATTGCTCCCAGAGGCAGGATCGTTTCAGACCAGGAACAGGGAGTGGTGGTTTTTATTCTGGAAAAGGGACGGATGTATTCCTGGGATCAGGGGGAAGATCTGGCAGTGGTCAGTTTTGGGGAGTACAGGGTTAAGCTGGATCTGTTGGGGCTTGTGGGTGGATCAGGGCTTAAGGAAAAGGAACCAGAAGAAATGTCCTGGAAGGAATTGCAGACAGCCAGGGCTCAAACTGATCAGGATACCGAACTTTACCGACTGACTGTTCTGGAACAGCATAAAAGGTTTGCCCTGCCCCTGGCCTGCGTGATTCTGGGCTTTTTTGCCGTTCCCCTGGGCATGAGCCTGCAGGGAGTGGGCAGACATTGGGGACTGTTTCTGGCAGTGCTTTGCTTTATTGTCTATTACAGCATGTTTACAGCCGGATACAGCCTGGGAGAAGTGGGGGTTGTTCCTTTGTCCCTGGCTTTATGGATTCCCAATATATGTTTTGCCCTGCTTGCGGCGGGAGGTTTTTGTTTCTTCGGCCAGGGCAGGGAAATCAACATCAGGCAAATGCTGAACAAATTCAGGCCCGGCAGGGATGAACATGTCCATTCTTAACTGGTACCTGCTCCGGCAGAATATATTGTTCATTCTGATCATCCTGTTTTCAGGCATGGGCATCTATCTTATTGTGGACTTTGTGACCAGGATGGATTCAGTGGTGGGGTCCGGGGTTCCTGTGTCCGTTGCCTTGAAGTATTTTGCCTTGAAGATTCCGCTGATTGTCTCCCAGATTATGCCGGCCATATTCATGCTGGCAGTTCTGGTGCAGGTGGCCCTTATGCACCGCAGCAATGAAATGCTGGCCCTGGAGAGCAACGGCATCTCTTTTTTCAGGCCGGCTCTGTTTTTTATAATTTATGCCCTGGCTGGATTTGTTTTTTTGAGCATTTTTTCCGAAACCCTGGGAATTTATGGATACCAGCAGACCAAGCTCATCTGGGATGGAGATATCCGCCACAGACAGATAGAGGACAGAGGCCTGGAGAAACTGTGGTTCAGTGAGAAAAATGATGTTGTTTATATACAGAAGGCCTGGCCTGACTGGGGCACAGGAGAGGACATTACCGTTTACAGGATGGGCAGCGGAAATAGAATTCTTGAAATAATCAGGGCTGCAAAGGTTAAAGAAAGTGAGGACGGGTGGGTGCTT
>CAZHCY010000073.1:0-9940 GCA_964531185.1 uncultured Desulfovibrionales bacterium
CTGGATGAGCCCACAGCCAGCGTGGACCAGACCTTCCACACCAGCCTTTATGAGATTCTGTCCACACTCAACAAACAGGGCAAAACCATTGTGGTCATCAGCCACGACCTGTCTGTATTATCATCCCATGCCACCTCAGTGGCCTGCATCAATAAAAATCTTTATTACCATGACGCTTCCGAAATAAGCCAGAAAATGCTGGAAAATATCTACAACTGTCCGGTGGAACTGATAACCCATGGACCTGTACCCCACAGGGTCCTCAAACATCACCACTGAAATGCTGGAAATTCTAAACTATGAATTCATGCAGAACGCCCTGCTGGCCGGCCTGCTGGTGAGTATTGCCTGTGGTCTCATGGGATCACTGGTGGTGGTCAACAGGATTGTCTTTCTGTCCGGAGGTATAGCCCATGCCTCTTACGGCGGGATCGGCCTGGCTTTTTATGCCGGTTTTTCACCCTATCTGGGCGCTGCTGGAGCAGCTCTCATTTCAGCCCTGCTCATGGGGGCAGTCACCCGGAGCAGAAAACAGAGAATCGATACTGTAATCGGGGTCATCTGGGCTGTGGGCATGTCCGCAGGAGTAATCCTCATGGATCTTACACCCGGCTATAATGTAGATCTCATGAGTTATCTTTTTGGAAGCATTCTCATGGTTCCCAAGTCTTCACTGCTGACCATGACCGGAATGAACGGAGCCATTTTGCTGATGATCTTTCTGTTTTACAAAGATTTTCTGGCCATGTCCTATGATGAAGAATTTGCTGCTGCCATGGGAGTTCCCGTGCTTCCTCTCTATTTTGCCCTTCTGGTCATGGTAGCCCTGACAGTGGTTATGACAATCCAGGTGGTGGGGCTGATTCTGGTCATTGCTTTGTTGACCATTCCTTCCTATCTGGCGGAAAAATACAGCAATTCCCTGAAAAAAATGATGATTCTGGCTATAATTATCAGTATTTTCATCACCCAGTCAGGCATCTGGCTGGCTTTCCAGCTGAACCTCTCCACAGGTGCAACCATTGTTCTGGTGGGAGCTTTATTGTTTTTCATTTCAGGAATTGTTTCAGCCTTGCAAGCCTCCATGGTAAAAGAATCTTGATCAGGTTTCCCTCCATAGACCCCACAGCCATAAGCATAGGCCCTTTAAAACTGAGATGGTACGGGCTTATGTATCTTATAGGTTTTGCCCTGGCCTGGCTGCTGGCTGTATATAGAGCCGGCAGATCCGGATCAGGATGGCGCAAAGCAGAAATTTCTGATCTGATCACTGCTTGTGCTGTTGGGGTTATTGCAGGAGCCAGACTGGGATACGTGCTTTTTTATGATTTTTCCGGATTCATCTCCAGCCCCTGGAAAGCATTCATGATCTGGCAGGGCGGCATGTCATTTCACGGGGGCATGCTGGGAGTCATGGCAGCTTTACTCTGGTATTCCAGAAAAACAAGACGTACCTTTTTCCAGGTCAGCGATTTTGTGGCCCCTCTGGCTCCATTGGGGCTTCTGTTCGGAAGACTGGGCAATTTTATCAATGCTGAATTATGGGGCCGGCCCACCAGCCTGCCCTGGGGCATGATCTTCCCGGATCCTGCTGCAGGAGGCATTCCCCGCCATCCTTCACAACTCTATCAGGCCTTTTTTGAAGGCCTGGTGCTGTTTGTTATTCTCTGGTTCTTCTCCTCCAGGCCAAGACCTGAAAAAACAGTATCAGGGCTGTTCTGTCTGGGTTATGGTGTATTCAGATTTGGGGCTGAATTCTTTCGTGAACCTGATGCCCACTTGGGATTTGTTCTGCTTAACTGGATGACCATGGGACAGGTCCTGTCCACTCCACTGATAATCATTGGAATTGCACTTCTTATTCATTCAGGATATAAACAAAAGACAGAATCCGGAACTCAAAACTGAACACCGGCTTTGCCCGGGTGCAGCAGTCTGTTCCTGGAAAGCGGTTCAACTCTATTCCTGTCCAATGGTCTTGGGATTGATTGTGTAAAAAAAGTAACAGCTTAGCCCTTTTTTAAGGGAAGCAGGGCATCCCAGCGCCTGTTTTTTGGTTGATGCAAGAAACAGGCTTAAAAAACAAGCGCTGGGCGAGCCGGTCCCAGTGCCTCATGCAAAAGGTAAACTGTTACAAAAGACTGTTGAAGCACACCAGATCATATTCCTTGGGAGACTCTTTTGCGCGAAAAATCTTTTCTGATAGTTGATGACAGTGCCATGGTCCGCAGGCACATCACCAATCTGCTGGAAAGTATATTCCCTTCCTACGTGGTACATTCCGCGGAAAACGGCGAAGCAGCCCTGAAAATTCTGGCCCGGGAAAGAATTGATATTATTGTCTCGGACTGGAACATGCCCAGGATGAGCGGAGAAGAACTGCTGTTTGAAATTCGTCAGAACAAAGCTTACTGCAGGATTCCTTTCATTATGATGACTGCCAACGACAGCAGGGATTTTCTGGTAACCGCCATTCAGCTGGGGGTAACGCAATATATTGTGAAACCTTTCACAGTCAATGAGCTGGAAGAAAAAATTAGGTCCAGCATCAGCCTGATCAATCGCAGAAGGGAAAAGCGCTATACCCTGCCCGGACATGTTGCCGGCATAAAAATTGAGGACAAGAAGTTTCAGGGCCAGATAATTGACCTGAGCAGAACCGGCGCGGCATTCAGTGTTCAGGAATATGACCAGGCATTTACCCTGTACAAGACATGCACTCTGGAAATCAATCTGACTGGAAACATCAGACTGAAAGAGCCAAGCACCATCATCAAAGGGCTTACTGGCAGAATAGTCAGGCTTGAGGCCAGGGATACCTTTAATCCCACATCCCTGGAATTCCAGGCAGCCCTGTATTTCCCCCCTCACCAGATGAGCAGTCAGGTGGAAAGCAAACTCAACAAACTCATCAAACTCCTTGCCTCCAGAGCTCCTGAATGCATCTGTAATGATTGAGCACCAGAATGCAGCACATGGCTGCAGGTCCTGGTGTAAACTCCTTAAAGGGCTGATGATCTGTAATGGTTTCAGGGAAATCTGATCCTGGTCCGGATCTATCCTGGAAAGCCCCCGACAGCCCAGAAGCAATCCAGGGCTTCCGGTGCCGGGATTTTCTCCGGGGCATTCATCCTTAACCACTCAGGACAGTCCCTGGAGGCTGTTCCTGAACATCTTCAAGAGCGCCTGACCAGTTATAAACCTTTCTGTAACCATTCAGGGGGCGTGGAAAACTGCATGGGGACAGTCCCCGCAAGCTGCTTAATGCAGCAATAAAAACTTTGCCGGCGCAAGAAATCAGTGCACCAATTCAGTTAGTACAAAGCCGGGGGACAGTGCCCTCAGGCGGGATGCAAGCAATGGCCATTTAGATCCCATAAATGGCTACACCTTTCTGAAGGAAATCCAGGAACTGAAAATCAAAATATTATATCTTTTTTCAAATCAATTCCGTACTTGCGCATCCTGTTAAGCACAGTCACCCTGTTTATGCCCAGGATTCTTGCTGCCTGGGATTTATTCCCTCCAGCCCGGCGCAGGGCATCAATCAGTTCATTTTTCTGGTCCTTCTCAGCTGGCCTTCCCGGACAGGAGCCTGAAGACTGAGGCACCACATTGCAGGTCAGACTTCCCGGAAGGTGTTCAGGCATGATGAGATCATCATCTGCTATCACATGACTGTACTCTAGGGCGCTTTTGAGTTCCCGGACATTGCCCGGCCAGGTATATTCCATAAAAATTTTCATGGCCTGGGGGCTTAGCCCTTTGATCCTGCTCTGTCCGCCGTGGGCCAGCCTTTTCAAGAAAAAATCAACCAGGTGCGGAATATCCTCTTTTCTTTCCCTGAGAGCAGGCAAATGAATGGGGATTACATTAATCCTGTAAAACAGATCCTCCCTGAACCTGTCCTGGCCAATAAGAGCCGGAAGATACTTATTGGTGGCTGTAATCAGTCTGACATCCACAGAAATGGATCTGCTCTCGCCTACCCTTTCAAAAGTCTTGTTTTCCAGGACCCGCAGCAGCTTCACTTGGACTGACATGGGCAGATCCCCAATTTCATCCAGAAAAATATCGCCTTTATGAGCTATTTCAAATCTGCCCTTGCGGTGCTGCAGAGCACCGGTGAAAGCGCCCTTGACGTGGCCGAACAGCTCGCTTTCCAGAAGAGATTCGCTAAGGGCTGCGCAGTTAACCTGAACATAGGGCAGATTAGCTCTGGAACCCAGCTCATGAATGGCCCGGGCCACCAGCTCTTTTCCTGTTCCTGATTCACCGCAGATAAACACCGGAAAATCACTGTGGGCAGCCTTGTCAACAAGGTTGAAAATCTTTTTCATCTTGTCCGAGTGACCCACCATCCCATGGAAAACAGTATCCCTGTCCAGCATTCTGGTCAGTTGCTGAACTTTGGTATCCAGGATATCCAGCTCGGAAATATCAGTCATGATTTCCACTGAACCAAGAGCGTTTTTGTCATCATCGTACAGGATGCTGGCTGTCTTCAGAACCGTTACATAGGCCCCGTCCTTCCGCATAATATGACATTTACGCCTGAGAATCTGCTTTTTCTCAAAGAGCTGGCACCAGTAGTCGCTGTTGGTCTTTCTAAGCACCCTGCAGGCATCACAATTGAATATGGTGCATTGACTGCCCACCAGTTCATTCCTGCTGTAGCCGGACATCTCTTCCATAGCCCGGTTGACCATCTGAATATATCCATCTTCATCCACCACCAGCAGGGCCTCGTGCATGATTTCCACTATATCTTTGCAGTAAAGATTGAAACTCACCGGCTTCATCCGGTTCTAACCTCCTGTGCCGCATGGACATGAATCAGCCCTGGCACCGAACATTTCCTTTCGTAACAGTTTAGCCGTTTGCATGAGGCACGGGGACTGGCTCTCCCGTCACCCACTTGGCAATCCAACAGGCATTCAACTTCAAAAATTCAGCTCAAGGGGGTGACGGGGTGCCTGTCCCCTGCGCCCTTAAAAAGGGCTAAACTGTTACTTCCTTTCAAAGCCCTGTGTTGCAGTCTGGACATGGTTTTACCAGGGCTGCCGCAACCGGAAAAACCAGGAAAAAAACAGCCCTCAGGACCCGGGCCGGGACCATTTCCTGCCTTCTTCTGAATAATTGCTGGAAAACTGACCGCTGGATATCACATCAGCAATTAAAACACTGGTAACGATTAATCATGTGTTTAAATAAACAGTTTTCAAGTTTAACACAATGGTTAAATTGAAAAATAAAACCATTTAAAAACAATGAGTTATAGCATCAAGGCCATGGCATGCTTTGTGCTGTAACAGAATTGAAACAGGTAACGCTGAGTATTTTTGAGTCTTTCTGCCCAGAGGCTTTGCAAACCTCTCATGTCTTTGGCTGATCCAGAGACCTGGCTCTGAAAGACCCGGCAAGCCTAAGAAAATCAAGATGACAATTCAAGTTTTTTCAAATGTCTAACTTTATCAGGAGGTAATCCAATGAAAAAAATCATCATTGCATCCATTGCAGCCATGCTCATGGCCGGTCAGATAGGCCTGGCCCTGGCCAGCCTGGACGGCAATCCCCGCAAGGGAAAATATCTTTTCAGAAAGACTTGCCGCCCCTGTCACATGGAAAATTCCGAAAAAGCTGTAGAAGCAGGGTATGCTGCAAATCCAGGCTACCTGGGCCCTGATTCCAAGAGACAGGCACAGTGGCTGGAAACCTTTGAAGGTAAAGAAGAACTGCCCTGTTTCAGCCATTGGCAGGATCTGTCCGAGTCAGACATGAATGACATTCTCATTTATTTGCATGACGGAGCCAAGGATTCACCTACCCCGCAAAAATGCGGCTGATTCAAAACACATATGCTTGGCAAGCCCGGAAAGATCCAGGAATCTCATCCAGTACTGCTGAAAATCAGCTGCACCATGTTGATTCCTGGATCCCTGAACCAAAAGGCCTGAAAACTGAGCAAACCCTTGAACCCCGGGAAATCTTTTAAAAACACACAAAAACTCCCAGACTTGAGCACTTTCAATGGGCTGACATATAACCAAAAGGCCGGGGCTGCCCGGGCAGCACCTCAGGAATAAACAGCATCCAAGGAGAGATTATGAGCCACAGCATGCCTCTGAGCAGGAGGAAATTTTTAAAGGCCGGCCTTGCTGCTGCAGCTGCAGGCTCGGCAGTTGGATCCCCTCTGGTCAAATCCCTGAGGACCAGGGCCCACGCAGCAGGTTCCAGGCCAGACGGGATCCCTGTGGAATCACATTTCACTGCCTGTGATATGTGCTTCAACAGATGCGGCATGATTGCCAGAGTTCAGGATGGAGTCATTACCAAGCTCGACCCCAATCCCAAATTTCTGAAATCCAGAGGAATGATCTGTGCCAGAGGAAATGCAGCTGTTCAGCAGATTTATTCCCAGGACCGGCTGAAATATCCTCTGCGAAGAACCGGCAAGAGGGGAGAGGGCCGGTGGGAGAGACTGACCTGGGAACAGGCCCTGGACTATGCAGCTGAAAACCTGCAGACCATAGCTGAAAAGTACACCAGGTGCGGAGTCATGTTCACACCCGGTTCTGACATGCAGACCCAGTTCATATCCAGATTCGCCGAAGTATTTGGATCATACAACATCACTTCCCATGAAACCCTTTGTCTGCTCAGCAAAAACAGAGCCTTTCTGGATACCTTTGGAGAAGTGCCCTATCCTGATGTACTGCACAGCAGATACATCATTATTGCAGGGGCCAATCCCTTTGAAGCCATTATCACTCCGGACACCATGGACTTTTTTGAAGCCCGGAAGAACGGCTGCAAAATTGTGGTCCTGGACCCCAGGTTCACCAAGACCGCGGCCCTTGCAGATGAATGGTATCAGATCCGGCCCGGCACGGATATGGCTTTTTTCCTGTCCCTTTGCCATGTGATAATCAATGAGCAGCTCTATGATGCCGAAGGATGCTGCCCCAAACGGACTTTCGGGTTTGATGATTTTTTTCAGCATGTTCAGAAATATTCCCCCCAGTGGGCTGAAAAGGAATGCAGCATCCCGGCCGAAGATATTGTCAGAATCGCCAGGGAAATCAGCTCTGCAGCACCTTCAGCCATGGTTTACCCCGGCCGCAGAAGCTCTGACTATGAAAACTCCACCCAGATCAGAAGAGCCATGGCCATAACCAATGCCCTCCTGAACAATTTTGACAAGCCGGGCGGGCTTCTGGCCTTGAGGGAAGTGGGGGTGAAAAAGCCGTACTATGATACGCCCTGGTACGATGACAACCCCTTTGACCGGGTAGAGGCGGGAATAGTGCCCGGACTCATTGACCATGAAGGGTCTTTTGAGCTCATGCGCGAAGCCATTATCAGCGGCGAACCATATCCCATCAAAGGCTGGTTTTCCTTTAAGACCAACTTTTTCCAGACAGCTGCCAACCGGAATAAAAGCCTGGAAATGATTGAGCATCTTGACTTCATCATGAACATTGACATTCAGATGACTGATACCGCCTGGTACGCGGATCTGGTCCTGCCGGGGTCCACCTTCCTGGAACGGAAAGACCCGGTATCCGCGCTTCAGGGATCTTCTGCCTGCGCCTGCGCTGTCATGCGGGATCCTGTGGTTGAGGAAATGTTTGAATCCAGATCTCCCTTCTGGATCTGTCAGCAGCTGGCCCAGAGGCTTGGGCTGGAAGATTCATTCAATTTCACCATTGATGACTACCGCAAGGAACAGCTCAAGGGGCTGGATGGTGCTCTGGAGGTTATGCAGGAGGACGGGGTATACTATAATCCCAGTAAGGTTTACGGTATTTATGCTGGTTCCCCTCTGAAAACCCTCAGCGGAGTCAAGGAAATATACAATCAGCGCTATGCTGATGCCGGCATGGATCCCATGCCTGTGTACAGACAGCCGGAACCGCCCCCAGAAGGAAAATTCAGACTGGTTGTAGGCAGAACTGCGTTTTTCACCCACAGCAATACCAACAACGAGCTTCTGACAGAATTCATGGAAGAAAACGTTTTAAACATGCACCCTGATGCTGCTGCAGCTCTTGACCTGCAAGACGGCCAGCTGGTGGAAGTGAGCAGCAGAGCTGGTTCCGGTCGTTTGAAGCTTAAGCTGACCAGGGGAATTGAACAAAAAACCGTTTATATGGCTACTGGATTCGGTTCTCATTCTCCAGGAATGAGCCTGATCTATCAGAAAGGTGCCTGCATAGCAGACGTTCTTGAGGATTACTATGATGAAATATCAGGAAATATGGCCATGCACGAAACCCTGGTCAATGTAAGGAAGGTGGCCTGATGAACAAAAAGTACTGTATGGTTATTGATTCTTCGGTATGCATAGACTGCAAGGCCTGCATGGTTTCCTGCAAAGTGCAGAACAATGTACCCAGGGGATACTGGAGAAACTGGATAAAGCGCACTGAACCTGATTTCAGCCTGGGCAGCAAAACATATATTCATTTTCAGCCAGGCGGGTGCATGCAGTGCGACAATCCCACATGTGTCACAGCCTGCCCCAGCGGAGCCACCTTTAAGGATGAGACCACCGGCATTGTACATGTGGATGAAAAACTTTGCATCGGGTGCGGCAATTGCGTAACAGCCTGTCCTTACAGTGCAAGATACAGGCATCCCGTGAAAAGGGTTCCGGACAAGTGCGATTTCTGCAAAGCCCGGCTGGATCAGGGTCTGCTGCCTGCCTGCGTGGATACCTGTCCCACCAAAGCCAGAACCTTCGGCGACCTGAATGACCCGCAAAGCGAGGTATTCAGGCTGCTCAAAGAGCGCAAAACAGTCAAAATTACCAGCAAACCAGTGGATACCAAACCCAACATGTATTATCTGGCTGCCACCATGCCTCTGGACTGGCCGGAACCAGTTAAATACCCGGCAGCCTACACCACCCTGACTGATATTGTGAATCCCCTGGTCAAGGCGGCTGTTGGCCTCTCCGGACTGGGAGTGGCAGCCATGCTTTTGAAACAGATCTTTACCAGCAACGATTCACCAGAAGCTGCCGACCAGAAGGAGGTTGACCATGAGCAATAACATGATCCACAGGCATGACAGGGGGGCCATCTTCATACACTGGTTCAATGCCTTCTGCTGGATATTTCTGACCCTCACCGGACTTGGACTAATTGACAATCCTGAAATCAACCCTGTGGGTTCCTGGTGGCCAGCCCTAATGCGGTCCTTATTCGGATCCGGGAATATGCTCCTTGACTTCCATGTCTACCTGGGACTTGTCTGGGCAATGGTAATGCTGGTTTACAGTCTGGTCCGCTTTAAATGCACCCTGGCATTCCTGAAGGAGGTGTTTTCCATTAATCCGGCTTCAGATGCCGCCTGGATGATCAAGAAAAACATCCAGCTCACCCTGGGCAGCAAAGCCCTGAAAAAAATGGGCATGTCAACGCAGATTCCACCCCAGGGCTTTTATAATGCAGGCCAGAAGCTCTTTGCCCAGCTGACCGTTCTAGCTGGAGTGATCCTGTCTGTCACCGGAATAATAATGTATTTTTCCACCATTGCCATTGATAATCCCAACCCTGTGACCTGGTCCAGAACCATTCATTTCCTCATGGCAGGTCTGACATTGGCCGGTCTTCTGGTCCATATATACATGGCAGCTGTTTCCAGGGAAGAAAAACCAGCCTTCAGGTCCATGTTCACCGGCAATGTGCCGGAAGAATACGCCAAGCACCACCACGAACTCTGGTACAGGCAAATCAGGGAAAAATCTTAAAACCCAGCCGTTCAAACAGCCTTTACTTACATAACTGAAACCTGGTCTCAGCCTAAAATAATGGAAAATCCACCTGCAGTTTTTCAAAAACCTGTATCCCCAAACAACCCTTAAAACAACTAAAAACAGGAGGTTGATCATGCACAACAGACACTTTAAAAAAAAGATTAGGTTTTTCCTTCC
>CAZHCY010000074.1:0-9792 GCA_964531185.1 uncultured Desulfovibrionales bacterium
AGTTGAATGCCTGTTGGATTGCCAAGTGGGTGACGGGAGAGCCAGTCCCCGTGCTTCATGTCTGGAATTGAGTGTCTGGACAGGCAAAAAGCCAAAAAGAGTCATTTGTATAACTTGTTGATTTTACTGGTTATCCAATTATAATTACCTGTAAGAAACAGACTTAAAAAAAAGCTCTGGGATAGCCAGTCCCGGTGTCGCATGCAAAGAACTAAACTGTTACAATATCCGTTTCCAGAAGCATTCCTTATTGATACACTATGCAGCTGGCAAAGTAAATGATACTTTTGTGCCCTGCCCAGGTTCACTTTCTAACCATATTTCACCTTCATGTTTGCCTATAAATTCTTTGCATAGGATCAGGCCTAAACCGCTTCCCTTTTCTCCATCAGTGCCTGTCTGTTTTTTGTTTTTGTCAAAAGTAAATACTGCAGGAATTATACTTTCATGGATACCTATACCGGAATCATTAACGCTTATTTCTATCATCGAATCTGTTTTTCTTGCTTTTAATGAGATGTTCCCACCTCGATTGGTAAACTTAATGGCATTGAAAATTACATTACGGATAACAGTTTTTATCATGGGCTGATCAACTAACACATTGAGATCTTTAGGTATTTCGCATTTTATGGAAATATTCTTTTTTCTGGCCACATCCTGAGTAGTATGTAGGCTTGTTCTGATAAGCTCATAAAGATTGGACTTTTCAGGGCTGAAGTCTATCCCACCTTGACTCATGCGTGCCCATTGCATCAGGTCATTCAGAAGATCCAGCACGTTTTTGGAGCTTTTATGCATTTCTTTTGAAATGAAGCTGATTTCTGCCATGGAAAAGTGTTCAGTATCCTGAGCAAGGATTTGTGAAGTACTATGTATGCCAGCCACCGGTGATCTGAGATCGTGAGCAAGAATTGCGAAAAGCTTGTCTTTTTCGGCATTGGCTTTCTGAAGTTTTTCATTGGCTGCCATGAGTTCTTCTTCGGCCTGCTTCTTTTCAGTTATGTCACGCAGATGCTGAACTATCTTGATGACTCTTCCCACATCGTCCAGTACAGGTGAGACACTGCAATCCAGACATACTCCCAGTTCTGGAACGTATTTTTCAATGGTTACTGGTTCCTTTCTTTCCAGGGCCATCTCAGAAGGGCAAGTTTTACATGGTTGCCTGCGTCCAATAAGCTCAAAGCATTTTCTGCCATGTGCCTTGTCCGGGGTAAGCCCCAGGAATTCATACCCGGCCTGATTATAGAGTTCTACAACATGGTTCGGCAGATGGATGGACAGTATGTCCTTTGTTCCGTCTATGATGGTTTCCAATAGCTGTTTTTGGTAGCTGAGTTTTGCTTCGGTCTGTTTAAGCTCAGTTATGTCCCTTCCGGTGGACACTATCCCGGCAACCCGTCCACTCTTGTCAATAAACGGGTATAATTCATTGCTGCATATCTCGTATCGCCTTGCCTGTCAGGAAAGGTATCAACATAACTCACTTCCTGGCCTTTGAGGGCTTCATCCAGGTGATGTCTGATCTTGCTTTCAAAAAGATCTTTCCCTACAAGGTCTTCAATCTTGCTTCCTTCAATTGTCTCCCGGGGTTTGCCGTACTTTTTCACATACGCATCATTTACAACAACATACCTGTAGTCAGTGTCCACTATACACATCCCATCCGAAACCCTGGAAATAATCCGCTCGTAATCCTTGAGACGTTTTTTTTGATTTCGGCTGATTTTTTCCAGACGAATCCTTTGTATGCTTTGAGCTATGGTTCCGGCCAGGTTCTTGAAGAGCTCCTGTTCCTCGCTGTCCATGGCCAAATTTTTTGGCACAGAAACAGCAAATAATCCAAGAACAAAGTCTTTAACCTCCAGCCTGACAGTGAAACTGGACCTGCCTGCATAGCTTGCTGCCAGGGGACATCCCCTGCATTGATTTTCCGGATCAGTGATAACCTGCATCTGCCTTAATGATAAAATTTTCAACGCATTCAGGGGGATTTTATCATCCTGAAAACAGGCAAGAAGTGAAGGAAACTCATCATTCAGCCCTGCCTGGGCCCAGTTTGTAACATTTTGCTTTGTATCAAGCAGAATAATCCAGGCAGCGTGATAACCTCTGGTAGAAATCAGGGCCTGACATATTTCCTCCAGCAAGATTTTAATCTCTCTGGCATTGAAAATAATCTGGTTTACCAGGTTATAGGCCTTTAACACTGCATTTAAATGCAGGGTACGTTCCTGTGATTTCTGCAGTTCATCTTCAACCAGCTTACTCTCCGTGATGTCCTGGTTAAAGCCCTCGTATTCAGTAATCTTTCCGTTATTATCCTTCAATACTCTGATGTTCTCAGAAACCCAGAAAGGTCTTCCGCTTCTATGCCTGAGCCGGCATTTAAAATTAGTGACCATGCCGTGTTTTTCCAGCAGGCTTTTCAATTTATCACGGTCAGCAGGGTCTACATAAATCTGCGTACCAATATCAGTTATGGAGTCCATAAGGTGGCGGGGGGAATCATAGCCGTGCATTCTGGCCAGGGTATTGTTAACAGACAAATAGCGACCGTCAGGGGTGGTGGTAAAAACACCAACCGGGGCATTCATCAAGATTTCTTGAGGATTTTGAAAAACCGGCTGTTCGGATAAGTTCTGGTCTTGCTTTGATGAAGAATTTGTAGTCATGAAACCACCCTGGTTTTGAATGATGCTGAAGAACAGGACTGACTGCTGTTTAAAGACTGATCTTTTGTCAGAAGAGATAAAAACAGCAGCTGAAAAAGGCCATGAGCTTCCATCGGACTGTTTTTAAGTTTAAATCTGCATATTGCGCTTTCTTGTTGGATAAACTCTCATTAGTTTAGACTTTTTGCTTCTATTATACCTACCTTATGATATTTTGTCCACAACATTTCATGCCTGCTTAACATTTTTTCTTTGTATCTCCGTTAATTCAACATTTCAGTTAAAAAAAATATTTTTCCCTTAAAAACTTAAAATCTTTTCAAAAAATATTTCTGCAGGCTTCATCACCCTGTTTTCTGGCAGATCCGGTTTTCTCAAGGCTGTAATTTCCAGCCACATGCGCTGGGGCGAGACCTCAAATTAAGTATCCCCCTGGGATTTCAGGTCCTTCGTTGTGGGGACTCGATATCTCAACTCAAAACCCAAGGAGGAATTATGAACTCCCGCACCATGGAACCGGACACAGCCGACCCTGGGCTGCTCAGCGTCGATGATACCTGGCCAATTGGCTCAATTCCGTTTGCGTTTGAGTTGTCAAAGACACGTAATGCTCACATGCGGTGAATAGGTGCCTTTGGGGGATGCAGCGTAAGTTATGTGTAGGGGCCAAACCCTGTGGGTAGGGGTGGCCTTGTGAATATGGAATGGAAAGAAGTTTAGTTATTAGCTGCCCTGTTTACCAGTTCTGTGAACTCATCCAGCGATTCAGTTCTGATGATTTTTCTGGCCAAAGCCCGAAGATTTTCCATGGACTGGATGGACTTAATTTTTACTGAGAGCATGTCAGGTAGTGGGCCGTATAGTTCTGCAGCCTGTTCTATCAGGGTTTCCTGGGTGGCTTTTAGTTTGCCTTTTGCCATTCCCTGCTGCTCTCCAAGGATAAAGCCTCTATCTTCTCCACGTTGTTCCAACATATCTGCAATGGTTTCCATATTTATTCCTCCTTTTGATTCCTGCTTTACAATTTCAGTGATGACCTGATACTCATCTTTATTCCTGGTAAGGTAAAGATATTGAGCCAGTGCAATCAAAAAGTCTTTTGGCTCCATTCCCGGATAAGCCTGGTTCAGCATCCGGTAAACATCTCTGACCACCTCGAAGAAGTTGGGCCTGTATGCATGCTTCCAGAGCATGAGCAGGGATTTAAGTTCAACCTCAACGTCCTGATCTGAATCCAGCAGGGGGATTGAGATTAACAGGTCTGAATAATAAGCTTTAAGGTGCTTCTGGACAAAGGTATCCTTTTCATAAACCATTTCCTTAAGGTCCAGGCGGTTAAGGATATCCGCAGGCAGGAAATTGCCCAGAAGGCTCAAGGCGTTTTTTCTAGTGGTAAAGACATTTTTGAAAATCGTGTCGTGTGCTTGGCTGACCTTTGACATAATACTATTTATCTAATTTATCTTGACAGTCAAAAATTCTCTATCAACACTGTAAAGGCAGAAAAAGAGCAGTGTTTTTGTTTGCATGTCTTGCCAGGCTTATCTCCCGGGTCTTCTGGCCTGGAAGAAGCTGCTGAGCAAATCTGAAGCCTGGTGTTCAAGAATGCCGTCTATGAACCAGAAGCTGTGATTAAGCTGGTTGAGCTCAAAGATGTCAAGACAGGAAATAACCGCCCCGGCCACCGGGTCTCTGGCTGCGAAAACCAGGCCGGATATTCTGGCCTGGATCAAGGCTCCCACGCACATGAGGCACGGTTCCAGGGTTGTTACCAGCACGGTGCCTGGCAGGCGGTAATTCTGCCTGATCCGGCCGGCTTCCCTGAGCACGCATATTTCAGCATGGGCCGATGGATCACAGGAAGCAACTGATCTGTTTCCGGACATGGAAATGATCTGTCCTGACTCATGGTCCAGCAGCAGGGCGCCCACCGGGACTTCTCCTGATTGGGCTGCCAGATGAGCCTGCTCCAGGGCCAGCTGCATATAATGGGTCCATTCCAGTCGGGGCATGAGAATTTATTTGCCCCGCAGATATCTTACTCCGGCAGCCATGATTGCTGTGCCTGTGGCGGTTACCTTTTTTCTCAGCCAGCCAGGATGATTGGTGGGGTGATTAAAGGCCTCAGGATGGGGCATAAGGCCGAGAATTCTGCCTGAAGGGTCATTCAGTCCGGCAATGGCCAGGGGCGAACCATTGGGATTAAGGGGGTATTCCTGGGTGGGCTGTTTTGTTCTGGGATCAATGTACTGCAGGGCAATGAGATGTTCAGTGGTCAGGGCATCCAGGACCTTCTGATTCATGGCCACCAGCTTGCCTTCACCGTGGCGGACTGGAAGATACAGATAATCAATGCCCCGGGTAAAAACACATTTTGAGTCCGGGTTGGCCCTGAGATGCACCCAGCGGTCTTCAAATCTTGCCGAGTCATTATGCGAAAGGCTTACCTGACGCTGAAACAATTTCCCTTCCAGAGCAGGCAGCAGCCCCAGTTTGACCAGAAGCTGAAATCCATTGCAGATGCCCAGAATAATCTTGCCTGACTGATGAAAAACCTGCAGTTGATCCAGCAGCCGGCCATTTTCGGCAGAAGTGGTGTATGACCAGCGCATGGCCGCTGCCTGGGCAGCACCCAGATCATCGCCGTCAAGAAAGCCCCCGGGGAAGATGAGAAAATTATAATTGTCCAGGGAAGTTTTGCCGGCCGCCAGATCAGAAAAAAAACAGATATCTACCTGATCAGCTCCGGCCTGCCTGCAGGCATATGCGGTTTCGCTGTGGCAGTTGGTTCCATATCCGGTAATAATCAGGGATTTTACTATGCTCATCTCAGAAGTATCCAGAAACCGTTCAGCTGTTTTTCAGTTCATTGATATGGGAATTATCCAGAATGAAGCGGGTGGCCTGGTCTGCGGGCAAGGGCTTGGCAAAATAATATCCCTGGGCATAGGTGCAGCTCATATCTCTTAAGCTTTGCATCTGCTCAGCTGTTTCAATGCCTTCGGCCACTGCCTTTATGTCCAGGCTGTGGGCCATGGCCAGAATAGCTTTGACCAGGGCCAGGCCGTTGTCCGTGGAAAGCATGTTGATGAAGGAACGGTCAATTTTCAGGGCGTCAATGGGGAGCTGCTGCAGGTAGTTCAGGGAAGAATAACCAGTGCCGAAGTCATCCACTGATATTTTGGTGCCCAGCTGCTTGATTTTTTCCATGGCAGCGATGGATTTTTCAGCATTGTCCATGACCACGCTTTCAGTCAGTTCGAGATTGATGTTTTCAGGCGGGACCATGGTCTTGGAGAGGATTGTTTCCAGTATATTGAACAGGTTTTTATCCCGGAACTGCACTCCGGACAGGTTGATGTTCATGGTCAGGTCAAGCCCCTGCTCCTCCCAGGTTTTAAGCTGTCTGCAGGCTGTGTACAGCACCCATTCGCCAATGGGGATGATGAGTTCGGTTTCTTCGGCCACAGGAATAAAGATGTTGGGCGGAACAAGGCCCTTTTCCGGGTGTATCCAGCGGATCAAGGCCTCAAACCCGGTAATCCTCCCGCTTTGCAGGTTGATGACGGGCTGGTAATAAAGGACAAACTCCTCCTGGACAATGGCTTTTCTGAGTTCCGTCTCAATGGTCAGAAGCTCGGTTACCTGAGCATGCATCTTGGGATCAAAGACAATATAGCTGCCAGGAGCGGTGGATTTGGCCTTGTGCAGGGCTGTATCCGCATCCCTGAAAATCTGTTCCGGTTCGGTGTAATTGCTTGACCCCACCACAATCCCCATGGAGCAGGTGGTGAAGATTTCATTTTTGTCTATGACAAAAGGTTCTATGAATTGATCCTTGATTTTTTCAGCTCTGATGGCGGCCTCGGGCAGGTCGTCAACCGCTATGAGCAGGGCAAAGTCATCTCCTCCAAAATGGGCTACTGTATCTTTTTTGCGAATGCTTCTGGCCAGTCTTTCAGAGACCATGCGGATCAGTTCATCTCCCTTGCGGTGGCCAAGAGAATCATTGATGATTTTGAAACGGTCCAGATCAATGAAAATGACAGCAAAATAATAATTAGGATCCTCATGCTGGGTCTGGATGGCTTTTTCCAGTCGGTTGTTGAACAGCTCACTGTTGGGAAGTCCGGTCAGTTTGCTGTAAAATGTGCGCTGCCTGAGTTCTTCTTCCACCCTTCTTTTGTCGGTGAGGTCAAACAGGGAAACCACGAATGACTGCCATTCAGGTATGGGAGCCACCTTAATGAAGATTATTTTCTTGTCTCCGTTTTTGGTGATGCCGGCCAGTTCATATTCGTTGGGCACGGAATCCGGATCTTCATTCCGTTTGTTGAAATTTTCCAGGACCCTGTTCCGGTCATCAGGATGAATAAAATCGCCAAAAGTCATTTCCTCTTCTATTTCCTGACGGCTGTAGCCTGTGAGATCGCAGAACTCATTGTTGACCATTTTTACCAGGCCGTCAGCCGCCTTGATAATGATCATGGCACTTTTGCTGGCTTCAAAAATAGTCCGGTAGCGCTTTTCAGACTCTTCAAGTTCTCTGGTCCTTTCCTTAACCTCCATCTCCAGTTCATTGGTGTAGTTTTTGATTTTGAGGGCCTGGCGGCGCATGGTCAGGTGGGTGTTGATTCTGGACAGAAGTTCGGAACGATCAAAAGGCTTGCTTACGAAATCCACACCTCCGGCTTCCAGACCCCTGGCCTTAACTTTGGGGTCATCAATGGCTGAAATGAAAATAACCGGAATTTCAGCGGTCCTGGGGTTTTCCTTAAGGCTTTTGCAGACCTCAATGCCGTCCATGCCTTCCATCATCAGGTCAAGCAGGACAAGATCGGTTTCAGGGGTAACCTTTTCCAGGGCCTGATAGCCGTTTTCAGCCTCGATGATCTCTGCTGTTGATTTGAGAAATCTTTTCAGCATGGACCGGTTGATAAATTCATCATCTACAATGAGTATGAGCGGCAGTTGGTTTTCCATGACAACCTTGTGAAGTCTTGATTATTTGATCTTGAATTTGCTGACCAGCTTCTGCAGTTCTTCGGCCATGGAGGAAAGCCCCTGAGAGTTAGATTTGACCTGACTGGAACTGTCGTTGATGGAGGATGAAGAATCATTCAGCCGGACAATGTCCTGAGCCATGTCTGAACTGACAGAAGATGCCTGAGCCACGTTTTCATTGACTTCCTGGATTCCGGACGAAGCCTGGGATACATTTTCCGCGATATCTCTGGTGGTTACGCTTTGTTCCTCCATGGCAGCGGCTATGGTGCCCACAAAATCATTGACCTCGTTTATGACTTTCATGACCAGGGTGATTTCTTCCATGGTACTGCTGGTGGATTTCTGGATATCCTCGACTTTTTGCTTGATTTCCTCGGTGGATTGAGAAGTCTGGTTGGCCAGCTCCTTGATCTCGTTGGCTACCACGGCAAAGCCTTTGCCGGCTTCTCCGGCCCTGGCCGCTTCAATGGTGGCGTTAAGGGCCAGGAGGTTGGTCTGGGTGGAAATGTCTGTGATGGTTTCAGAAACCTTTCCAATTTCCTGGGCTGCCTGTCCCAGCAGGTTCACCCGGTCAGAAGCGCTTTTGGCCTGTTCCACGGCCTTGTCAGTAATGGTTCTGGCCTGGTCTGCATTCTGAGAGATTTCCCCGATGGTGGAGCTCATTTCCTCTGCAGCTGTGGCTACGGTGGAAACATTGGTGGAGGCCTGTTCCATGGCTGAAGCCACGGAGTTCATATTGGCGCTCATTTCTTCAGAGGCCGTAGCCACGGTATTGGTTCTGGAGGTCATGTCACCGGACTCCTGGGTGAGCCTTTGGGAAACGCTGTCCAGACCCTGGGCCGAGGCAAGCAGTTCCTGAGACTTGTCTGATATATTGACCAGCATCTGGCGCAGGTTGCGGCTCATGGTGCTCAGATCCTGGATCATGACTCCCAGCTCGTCTTTCTGGCCGGTTTCGATATCCTGACTTAAATCCCCTCCGGCGATTTTTCTCAGGAAGCCTCCTACCTTGCCCAGAGGAGAGACAATGCTTCTATTGACCATGAAAAGGACCAGCATGGATATAACCAGTAAAATGCCTGCAGTGACCAGACCGAGCCTGATCTGGGCCTTCTGGATGGCTGCGTTGGTTTTGTCCAGGGAGGTGATGATTTCAAAGGCGCCGTGAACTTCTCCAACTTTCCAGCCTTCTTTGATTCCTCCTATGGGGTCTGGTTCTCCTTTGGGGTCTCCATGGCAGTACATGCAGTCTTCAGTAAGCCTGATGGGTTTGAAATAGCGGATTTCACTGCTGTTGCTTATAATCACTTCTTCCTTGTAGTTCTGCTGCAGGTCCAGCAGGACTTCCTTTTCCAGGGGGTCAGGCTCATTATCAGGATTTCTGGGGCTGATCTTGGGTACCCTGAAGTTGTATCCAGCTTTGTGGGAATTTTGCTGGGCCACCCGCATGGCAGTGACAATGGGCACAGCCTCCAGGATCTTTTCCTTGCTTTCCAGCTGATCAAAGGGCTTCATAACTCCCATGGTCAGTTTGGCAGCCATGTTTTCCCTGGTGGCTTCGGCCATGACCACAATGGACCGGCTGGTATCAACAATTGAATCGTGGGCGTTTTCCCTGACCTGGGTCAGCTGCTGGTAAGCGAAAATTCCTGCCACTATTGCCGGGCCGGCGATGGATATGATCAGGATTTTCCATTTGACGCTGATGTCTTTCCAGTTCATGGGCACGGCCTCATTATTTTAAAGTGCATTGGATCTTTTTGTCTATAGAAAAAATAATATTTTGCCAAGCATAAATAATCTCTGTCAATTGGGGCAAGTCCGGAAGTCTTTAAAAAATATGGCCGGATGGCATTTCAAGCCTGACTAAAGGGTGGTTTTGTTCTCTCCCGGCAGATGGTCCGGCACAATTAAGCGCTTGACCATTTACCTTGTGTTAATTTAATGATTAAGTCAGAATCTGTTCCCGGAGTAACAGTTTAGCCATTTGAACGTGGCAGGGGGCTGGCTCTCCCAGCGCTTGTTTTTTAAGTCTGTGTTTACATCAACCAGAAAACAAGCGCTGGGGTGCCTGTCCCCTGCTTTTCTTAAAAAGGGCTAAACTGTT
>CAZHCY010000075.1:0-9774 GCA_964531185.1 uncultured Desulfovibrionales bacterium
TACCTCGGGTGTTCAGGATCGGCGCAAAAGCAGGTCCAAATACGGCGCCAAGAGGCCGAAATAAATTTCAAAGGGAGTAAAGTAAAATGCCACGCAAGGGTCCCATCCCCAAAAGGGCTGTGCTGCCAGATCCGGTTTACGGCAGTCGCGTACTGAGCAAGTTTGTCAACCGGCTCATGGTAGACGGCAAAAAAAGCATAGCAGAAAAACTTTTGTACAAGGCCATTGAGCAGCTGGGTGAGAAGACCAGTGAGGATCCCATCAAGGCCTTTCATCAGGTGATAGAGAATGTCAAGCCCCAGATGGAAGTCAAATCCAGGCGCGTGGGCGGGGCTACCTATCAGGTTCCCATGGAGGTCCGCCCGGACCGGCAGGAAGCTCTGGCCATAAGATGGCTGGTCACCTATTCCAGGTCCAGAGGAGAGCAGGGCATGGATAAAAAGCTGGCTGCAGAGCTTCAAGACGCCTACAATAACCGGGGCGGGTCCATCAAAAAAAAGGAAGATACTCACCGGATGGCCGAGGCCAACAAGGCCTTTGCCCATTACAGGTGGTAGGGCCCTGCAGCTTTATTCAGTTCAGCCTTTTTAATGCTGCCCTGAGCATAAAAACCTGGAGCCGGGGTTATTGCCGGCTGCAAGCAGACCCTGAACTGACCTGGGCTGAAGAAACTAACGGCTGAGCGGGCAGGACTTAAGTGTTTTTTGGGTCGGATGACAGTCTGGTCCGTGCAAATCAGACTGAGTCACCTGCCGGGATAATTCCTGGTGGGTGTTTTTTGCGCTCGCAAAAAGGGCGAAATCAGATAAATTATTTGGAATTATTCGGGAGAATGATGTGGCCAGGCTCGTACCTATAAACAAGCAGCGCAATATCGGCATTATGGCCCATATTGACGCAGGCAAGACAACTACAACAGAAAGAATTCTTTTTTATACGGGAATTTCGCATAAACTGGGCGAGGTTCATGACGGCCAGGCTGTGATGGACTGGATGGAGCAGGAACAGGAACGCGGCATTACCATTACTTCTGCTGCAACAACCTGCTTCTGGAAAGACCATCGGATCAATATAATCGACACCCCGGGCCATGTTGATTTCACCGTAGAGGTGGAAAGGTCTTTGAGGGTGCTGGACGGGGCTGTTGCTGTTTTCTGTGCTGTAGGCGGCGTGGAGCCCCAGTCGGAAACAGTCTGGAGGCAGGCTGACCGGTACCGGGTCCCCAGGCTGGCTTTTGTAAACAAGATGGACAGGGTAGGGGCAGACTATTTCCGGGTGGTGGAAATGATCAAGGACAGGCTCAAGGCCAAGCCTGTTCCTTTGCAGATACCCATGGGCGCTGAAGACAATTTCAAGGGCGTCATTGATCTGGTATCCGGAAAAGCTCTTGTTTTTAATGAGCAGTCCCTGGGCAGGGAATTTGATCAGGTGGACATACCGCCTGAGATGCAGGAAACCTATGAAGAATGGAAGCAGCATCTGGTGGAATCCATTGCAGAAGAAGACGAATCCCTTCTGGAAAAATATCTGTCCGGCCAGGAGCTGAGCCCGTTGGAAATAGCCGAGGGAATTCGCAAGGCAACCATCGGACTGACCATTTGCCCGGTTCTTTGCGGTTCAGCATTCAAAAACAAGGGAGTTCAGCCTCTGCTTGACGCAACAGTCAACTATCTGCCTTCGCCTGAGGATGTGGCCTCCATTACAGGAACAGAGGCTGAAACAGAGAAGGAAATCACCTGCAACCCAGACGACAACGAGCCACTGGCTGCCCTGGCCTTTAAGCTGGCCTCTGATCCCTTTGTGGGACATCTTACATTTCTTAGAATATATTCCGGCCATATTGAATCCGGAATGACTGTGGTGAACGCAGCTTCCGGAAAGAAAGAGCGCATAGGCCGGCTGATGAAAATGCACGCAAACAAGCGTGAAGAGATAAAATCGGCCTATGCCGGAGACATTGTTGCTGCGGTGGGCCTGAAATATACTGCCTCCGGAGAGACCCTCTGCTCCCCTGAAAGACTGGTAATGCTTGAATCCATGGAATTTCCCGAACCAGTCATTGAAATCGCCATAGAGCCCAAGACCAAAACCGACCGGGATGCCCTGAGCAATGCCCTGCAGAAGCTGGCCAAGGAAGATCCGTCCTTCAGGGTCAAAAGCGATGAAGAGACCGGACAGACCCTGATATCCGGCATGGGCGAGCTGCATCTGGAAATCATTGTGGACCGCCTGACCCGGGAATTCAAGGTGGATGCCAATGTGGGCAAACCCAGGGTTGCCTACCGGGAAACCATCACCAAACCGGTGAAGCACGAGACCAAATACGTCAAGCAATCCGGCGGCCGCGGCCAGTACGGACATGTGGTGATTGAAATTGAACCTTCCAAGCCGGGTGAAGGCTATGAATTTCAGAACTCCATTGTTGGCGGGGTGATCCCCAAGGAATATATACCTGCCGTTGACAAGGGCATTCAGGATGCCCTCAAAAGCGGAGTCATTGCCGGCTATCCTGTGGTGGATGTTAAGGTGAACCTGGTCTTTGGATCCTATCATGATGTGGATTCTTCAGAACAGGCCTTTTACATTGCCGGGTCCATGGCTCTGAAAGAAGCTACAGCCAAAGCAGCTCCTGTACTCCTGGAACCGGTCATGTATATTGAGGTCCTGACTCCTGAGGAATACCTCGGGGACGTCATGGGCGATCTCAACGGACGCCGCGGAAAGATCATCAGTCTTGAACCCCGCATGGGTACGCAGATAATCCGCGCTCATGTTCCTCTCAGCAATATGTTCGGATATGCCACGGATATGAGATCCAACACTCAGGGGCGGGCCACATACTCCATGCAGTTTGACCATTACGACAAGGTTCCGGCAAGCATTGCCGAGGAAATCCTTAAAAGCAAATAGGGGGAAGAGATGGCAAAGTCAAAATTTGAGCGTAAGAAACCTCATGTGAATATCGGGACAGTGGGTCATATTGACCACGGCAAGACCACATTGACCGCGGCCATTACCAAGGTAATCAGCTCCCGGGGCGGTGGAAGTTTTGTGGCTTTTGACCAGATAGACAAGGCACCTGAGGAAAAGGAGCGGGGCATAACCATAGCCACGGCCCACGTGGAGTATGAGACTGACAAGCGTCACTATGCCCATGTAGATTGTCCGGGTCATGCGGATTATATAAAGAATATGATTACTGGTGCGGCTCAGATGGACGGAGCCATACTGGTGGTGGCAGCTACAGACGGTCCCATGCCTCAGACCAGGGAGCATATACTTCTGCCCAGTCTGGTTGTGTTTTTGAACAAGGTTGATCTGGTGGATGATCCTGAGCTTCTTGAGCTGGTTGAGCTTGAGGTGAGGGAGCTGTTGACCAAGTACGGATTTCCCGGAGATGACACTCCGGTGATTCACGGAAGCGCTTTGAAGGCCCTTGAGTCTGATAATCCTGACAGTGAGGATGCCAAGGGCATCTGGGAGCTGATGGAGGCCTGCGATACTTTTATTCCCGAGCCTGAGCGCGATGTGGACAAGCCGTTTTTGATGCCCATTGAGGACGTATTTTCCATATCCGGGCGTGGCACGGTTGTAACGGGCCGAGTAGATCGCGGAGTGATCAAGGTGGGAGATGAAGTAGAGATAGTAGGTATGAAGGATACCACCAAGACAGTCTGCACCGGTGTAGAGATGTTCAGGAAGATACTGGACCAGGGTCAGGCCGGAGACAATGTGGGCGTGCTTCTTCGCGGGATCAAGCGCGATGATGTGGAGCGCGGTCAGGTTCTTGCAGCCCCCAAGACCATTACGCCTCATCGCCGGTTCAAGGCAGAGGTGTATGTTTTGAGCAAGGAAGAGGGAGGCCGTCATACGCCGTTTTTCAGCGGTTACCGTCCTCAGTTTTATTTCAGGACCACGGATGTAACCGGAGTAGTGACTCTTCCAGATGGAGTAGAGATGATCATGCCCGGTGATAACACTACATTTGACGTAGACATGATAGCTCCCATAGCCATGGAGCCCGGGCTGCGCTTTGCCATTCGCGAAGGCGGCCGGACAGTAGGCGCGGGAGTGGTCTCGGAGATCACGGAGTAGGTCCATTATGAGAATCAATATACTTCTTGCATGTTCAGAGTGCAAAAGAAGAAATTACGCTACTTCCAAAAACAAGAAGAATACTACTTCATCGGACTCCAAATCCGAGGGCTGGGGGTTCGAGTCCCTCCTGGCCTGCCATAATCAACTGGCAGGATAAAATGTCGAAAAAGAGAAAATCAGAAGCCATAGAGCCCAAAGGTGCTGTGCAGGCCAAGTTTGAGTCAGCCAAAGAGTATCTTGAGGAAGTCAAGGGAGAGCTGAAGAAAGTTACCTGGCCCACACGCAAGGAAACCTTGAGCACCGCTCTGGCCGTGGTTGTACTGGTGGTGATCATCTCTGTCTATCTGGGCATAATTGATTTCGGCCTGTCCAGGCTGGTCAAACTGATCCTGCCGTAATTCGGAAGAGCCATGGAAGAGACGCAGACTCCCACCAGATGGTACATTGTTCATACCTACTCAGGATATGAGCAGCGAGTGGAGAAGACCATCCGGGAAATGATGAGGACAGGCCAGGATAAAGGCAGGATCCAGGAGATTGTTGTTCCCACTGAAAAGGTTGTGGAACTGGTCAAAGGGCAGAAAAAAACATCCACCAGAAAGTTTTTTCCAGGTTATGTTCTGGTCAGAATGAGTCTGGATGATGAGTCCTGGCATCTCATACAGTCGATTCCCAAGGTTACCGGTTTTATCGGCAATCAGAACCGTCCCACTCCTCTTACAGACAAAGAGGCTGAAAAAATCCTGACCACAGTGGAATCCAGGAAAGAACAGCCCAGGCCGAAATATCACTTTGCCAGAGGCGATGAAATCAGGGTTGTAGACGGCCCTTTTGCCAATTTCAATGGAGTGGTGGAAGATGTCAACTATGACAAGGGAAAGCTTAAGGTGTCGGTGTCCATATTCGGCAGACAGACGCCTGTTGAGCTGGATTTTGTTCAGGTTTCCAAAAGCTGAAATTTAGAGGAAGATATAAATGGCCAAAAAAGAAATGGCGAAAATCAAACTGCAGATTCCGGCCGGAGCTGCCAATCCATCCCCTCCTGTGGGGCCGGCTCTTGGTCAGCACGGGGTGAACATCATGGAATTCTGCAAAGCCTTCAATGCCAAGACTCAGGACAACAAGGGAATGGTTATACCTGTGGTGATTACTGTATATCAGGACAGATCATTCACTTTTATCACCAAGACCCCGCCTGCAGCAGTATTGCTGCTCAAGGCCGCCAAACTGGACAAAGGATCCGGTGAGCCCAACAAGAACAAGGTGGGCAAGGTGTCCAAAGACCAGGTAGAGGAAATAGCCAGGCTGAAAATGCCCGATCTCAATGCGGCTGATATCAAGGCGGCGGTAAAGACAGTCAAGGGTACCGCCAAGAGCATGGGTATTGAAGTAGAAAAATAGTTTTCCAGCAAGAGGTAAAGCGCCAATGCCGAAACATGGTAAAAAATATAATGAATCCAGTTCCAAGATAGATACCACCAAGAGAATGCTGGTCAAGGACGGTGTTCAGCTGGCTCTGAGATCTTCCTTTGCCAGATTTGACGAAACCGTGGATGTGGCGGTTAAACTGGGAGTAAACCCCAAGTATGCCGATCAGATGGTACGCGGAGCAGTAAGCCTGCCCCACGGACTGGGCAAGGATGTCCGGGTTATAGCCTTTTGCAAGGGTGAAAAGGAAGCCGAAGCCAGAGAAGCCGGAGCTGAAGAAGCCGGCGGCGAGGAACTGGTGGAAAAAATCAAACAGGGCTGGCTTGAGTTTGACAAGGCCGTGGCCACTCCGGACATGATGGCCCAGGTGGGTAAAATCGGCAGAGTTTTGGGACCCAGGGGCCTCATGCCTAATGCCAAAACCGGCACGGTAACATTTGATCTGGGCCAGGCCATCAAGGAACTCAAGGCAGGCAAGGTTGAGTTCAAGGTGGATAAGGCAGGGATAGTTCACGCACCCCTGGGCAAGGTATCCTTTGGTCCGGAGAAAATCATTGATAATCTCAAGGCTTTGATAGATATCCTGCACAAGCTCAAACCCTCATCTGCCAAAGGCGCCTACATTCGCGGGCTGGCAGTGTCCACAACCATGGGCCCGGGTGTCAAAATAGATTCATCCAGCCTGACCAGTCTGGCTGATTGATCCGGGATACTTATTTCACTGCTGCTAAACCTCAATATTTTAGGTCAGCCAACAGTCTGTATTCCAGCAAAAAATTTTCAAGAGTCAGAGACAACAGGTGGGAGAATCCCTTAATTTCCTGTCGAGACCGCTTTGGCTCAATTTTTGAGATAAAGTGAGGTGATCCAGTGAACAGAGAAGAAAAGGCCGAAATTATTCAGGACCTGCGGGAAAAGGCAGGCAGGGCCACCATAGCCATTGTTACCGACTTCAAGGGTATGAGCGTGGAAGAGATGACAGTTCTGCGCAGCAACCTCAGGCAGCAGAATGTGGACTATCAGGTGGTGAAAAATACCCTGGCCCGCATAGCCCTGGAGGATTCCCAGCATGAGGTCATCAGGGACAAGTTCAAGGACTGCTGCGCTGTTGCCTTCGGGTTTGACGATCCAGTGGCGGCAGCCAAGGTTCTGGTGGATTTTGAAAAGAAATCCAAGATATTCAAGTCCAGATTTGCCAGCCTTGAAGGCAAGTATCTTGAAGGCGAGTCTTTGAAAGCACTTTCAGAGCTTCCAGGAAGAGAAGAGCTGCTGGCCAGAACCCTGGGCACAATGAATGCTGTGCCCACTAATTTTGTCTGTCTATTTGCCAATCTCATCAGGGGTGTTTTGAATGTTCTCAACGCAGTTAAAGAACAGAAGGAACAGGCCTGATCCAGAGCCAAAGTACACAATTCAGGAGGATTAAATGTCTGATATTACAAAAGAACAGGTTGTTGAATTCATTTCCAGCATGACAGTTTTAGAGCTGTCTGAGTTTATCAAAGAGCTTGAAGAAAAATTCGGCGTATCTGCTGCAGCTCCAGTGGCTGCAATGGCTGCAGTTCCCGGCGCAGGCGGAGGAGAAGCCGCAGCCGAGGAAGAGGAAAAAACCGAGTTTGATGTTGTCCTGAAAGAAGTAGGTGGGAATAAGATTGCTGTTATCAAAGCTGTACGCGCTCTGACCAGTCTTGGACTCAAAGAAGCCAAGGCCAAGGTTGACGAGCTTCCTTCCTCCATTAAAGAGGGAGTGTCCAAGGAAGACGCTGAAGAAGCCAAAAAGCAGCTGGAAGAAGCAGGCGCCACCGTCGAAGTAAAATAATTCTGCAGGGGCGCTTAGGCGCTTCTGCAAATAGTTCAAAGGTTTGGAGAGTTCAAGTATCCATGGATACTTGTGCTCTCCAAACCGTTTATATTTTTTAACTTTTCTTTATTTGTTAACCAAAACCAGAAAAAAGACAATAAAAATTTTCATGCTTCCCCGGATTGATTCTATTGCCACAAAGTCCTTCCTGCATGGAAGCTCTGCGGATGAGCAAAGGGAATCAACAGCATTTCGATCTTCAGGAATTTCAGCTGTTACCAGTACCGCTGCTGTTGCTTTTTTTGACAATCGCCACCATTTGAATCCCCCTGATCTTCTTAACGCGGAATAACCTTTGACATCACCGAACGGTTAAGGATTACCGCCTGAAAAATCATTTTCAGGCATCACAAGGTTCTTTCAGAAGATAAAGACTCTTGCCCAGAGATTTTTGTCAACTCTACCAAACGCGAGGATAACATGGCATTATTCACCAAAAAATTCGGCCAGATTAAATATACTCTCGGTGTGCCCCACCTGCTCAAGCTCCAGCTTGATTCTTACCGCGAACTGCTTCAGAACGAAACCGACCCCATGAGTCGGGCCGACAAGGGACTGGAGGGAGTTTTCCGCTCGGTATTTCCCATAGAGGATTTCAATAAAACCGCCACCCTTGAGTTTGTCAGCTATGAAATAGCCCAGCCCAAATACGATGTGAGTGAATGCCTGACCAAGGGCTTGACCTACGAATCCCCCATCCGGATCAAGGTCAGGCTGATTGTTTTTGATGTGGATGAGGAATCCGGAAACAGGGCAGTGCGGGACATTAAGGAACAGGATATTTATTTTGGAACTATCCCTCTGATGACCAGCAAAGGTACCTTTGTGGTCAACGGTACTGAACGGGTGATTGTCAATCAGCTTCAGAGATCTCCGGGTATAATCTTTGAGCACGATTCAGGGCGCAGTCATTCCAGCAGGAAAGTCCTTTACAGCTGCCGGATTATTCCCATGCGCGGATCCTGGCTGGATTTCGAGTTTGATCACAAGGATCTTTTTTATGTGCGCATAGACCGCAGAAGAAAAATGTACGCCACCATCCTGCTCAAGGCCATGGGCATGACCAATGAGCAGATTCTGGACTATTTCTATGACCAGGAAAAAATCAGCCTGACAAAGGACGGAAGAACCTTCAGAAAGGTCAGAAAAGAACATTACCGCAAGGAAAATTCCTTTGAAGAGATAAGAGACAGCCAGGGCAATGTTCTTGTGAAAAAGGGCCGGCCCATAACCAAGAAGGCCTGGCGGCTGCTGATCAAGGACAAAATTGAATATATTGAAATTGATCCGGCACAGCTGGCCAACCAGTTTATGGCCCATGATATTGTTCATCCGGAAACAGGAGAAGTGCTGCTGGAAATGGGTGATGCCCTGTCCCAGGACATACTTCAGACCATGGCCGAAGCAGGAATTGAAACTTTTTCAATACTTTACACATCAGGTCAGGATGTGTCCTCGTCCATCAGAGATACCCTCAAGCTGGACAAGACCAAAGACATGATTGAAGCTCAGGTGGAGATTTACAAAAGGCTCAGACCAAGCTCTCCGCCGACTCCGGAAATAGCTTCCAGCTTTTTTGACAATCTTTTCCGCAATCCTGACTATTACGATCTTTCACCAGTGGGCAGATACAAGCTCAATTCCAGACTGGGAATGGATCTGCCCATGGATTACAGAACCCTGTCCAATGAGGATATTCTGAGGGTCATCAAGAAGTTGACCAGGCTTAAGGATACCCATGGACAGCCTGATGATATTGATTATCTTGGCAACAGAAGGGTCAGGCCGGTGGGAGAACTGGTGGAAAATCAGTACCGCATCGGACTGGTTCGCATGGAAAGGGCGGTCAAGGAACGGATGAGTCTTCAGGAAGTAGCCACCCTGATGCCCCATGACCTTATTAACCCCAAGCCGGTGACTGCGGTTCTCAAGGAGTTCTTCGGCACATCTCAGCTTTCTCAGTTTATGGATCAGACCAATCCATTGTCTGAAGTGACCCACAAACGCAGACTGTCAGCTCTGGGTCCTGGAGGTCTGACCAGAGAAAGGGCCGGATTTGAGGTGCGCGATGTTCATCCCAGTCATTACGGCCGGATATGTCCCATTGAAACACCTGAAGGTCCCAATATCGGACTTATTGTTTCATTGACCACTCATGCCCAGGTTAATGATTTCGGATTCATTGAAACACCTTACAGGGTGGTCAAAGACCGAAAAGTAACCAATGAAGTAGTATACCTGGATGCTTCCAGAGAAAAGGGAGAGGTCATTGCCCAGGCCAATGCCCCCATTGATGAACAGGGCAATTTCCTCAACGAGCTGGTGTCGGCCAGAACGCAGGGAGAATTTAATCTTGTCACCCAGGATGAAGTGACCCTTATGGATGG
>CAZHCY010000076.1:0-9684 GCA_964531185.1 uncultured Desulfovibrionales bacterium
CCCACTCTCAGTGTAGTTGTCATCCCCATTTTCCACAATATCCTTGAGACTGATCCTTTGTGGATGCCTGACAATGCGCCCACTGTCCATGGGAGTCAGTTCCTTTTCCAGTTTGGTTTCCAGAAAAGTGAACAGTTCCTCCAGCGAGGCCAGCTGTCTTTTGAGCTGATCCCAGCTGAGACCGGGCTGTTTGTTTATCAGGTCATCCAGTTTGGAGCGAAGCAGGGCCACATTGGCGTTTTCCCGGTTGCCGAAAATGTCTTCAATGTACCTTAAACGTTCACTGAGATCCTGAATATGTTTTTCTGCTTGAGTCATGATTTTTATGTGGATGATGATTGGATTTAAAAAAAAGGTGCTTAACCAGACAACAAAAAACCATCAGGTTAAAATTGCAGGATATTGGCTGTCTTTTTCTTCAGGTATTCAATGTTGGACTTGAGCCTGTCTTTGCCTGGCCCGCTCCCTTCCAGGACCAGACCATTCAGAAAGTCCAGGCCGCGTTTTTTGGCCTGTTCCAGGTTTTCACCCCAGATTATGGCCAGGGCCAGGTTGGGATCAAATTCTGTGGGAATGTCATATGGCCTGTGCACAGGGACATGGGTATGCATGCGCAGCCACGGATAATTATCCCAGGCAAATTTTTCTATGCGGCCCACCCAGGGTTGAAAATTGTTGTCCGGATCTTCAGCCAGGATTCTGTATTCAATGCCTACTCCCTGAAAGACTATATCATTCTGGCTGTAATCCAGAGGTCTTCCCAGGCCCACCTGGATTTGTTCCCTGAGCAGGTTCACCTCCTGGTCCCTGATTCTGGAAACAATGGCGGATACTCCGTTTTCCACCTGGATCCTGGTGTTGACTTCCATGAGAAAGGGCTGTCCAGTAGGGCTGATGATCCATTCCCAGGTGCCAACGCTGTCATAGCGCACTTCCCTGGCCATGCGCAGGGAATAGTCAATGATATCTCTCAACACCCCGGCAGCGTCAAAGGCATAGCTGATGTGCTCCGGGTCAAATCCAGGGGCCACTTCAATTCTTTTCTGACGGCCAGTGCTTTGCACAGAGCAGTTCCTGGTGCCGAAGTGGACCACGTTCCCCTGCCCGTCTCCCAGAATCTGGACTTCCAGATGATTAAAATCAAATATTCTCTGTTCAATGAGCACTCCCTCATCCCGGAACTGCCTTTTGGAATAGTTCTTGATTCTGCGCAGGACTCTGCGGAAACGGTCCAGGTCCTCCACTTCTTCTATGCCCATTCCGCCGCCTCCGGCTGAGGCCTTGACCAGAATAACCGGCTGGTCCACCCCGATTTCCCTCTGGAATTCAAAAAGAGAAGCAGCCAGCTCTTCGGCTTCAAGATCGTCAAAAATTGGCCGGTCTGATCCTGGGACAGTGGGTACCCCAAGCCTTCTGGCCAGTCTTTTGGTGTTGATCTTGTCCCCCAGTTCCTGGATCACCTTCCAGGAAGGACCTATGAACAGAAGTTTTCTGTTTCTCTGCCTGGTCCTTCTGGCAAACCGGAAATCCTCGGAAAAAAACCCGTATCCCGGATGGACTGCGGTGCATCCGGCAGCATCTGCCACGGCAAAAAGTTCGTTGGGATCCTGATATGAGCTGATGCGGTAGAGGGCATTTTCTCCGCGGTTTTTTATGGCTTCTGAGCAATGTTCGGAATGGGCGTCTTCTTTGGTGTACACGCAGGTGAACCTGACTCCCAGGTCCAGACAGGCCTGCATGATCCTCAGGGCTATTTCACCCCTGTTGGCTATCAGTACATTGTGTGTTTTCATGACTGTTGGTCTTGGTTTTGTTTCTTCTTTGCAGTTCAATCATTTTTTTCTGGACTTCAAGAACCAGTTTGTCCAGCAGGGCTTCCTGTCTTAAAGGAATATCCAAAAATTCACAAGCAGCAAATGTCTCACCTGTCTTAACCACCCTGGCCTTGAGGTTTTCCAGAAAAACCCTGTTTCTGATGATGAGGGACAGGGTAATCTCCTGCTGATGTTCAAGTTTGGGATTGCTTTGGATATCAAAGGAAAAGTCTACTCCTCCCGAGCTGATGTCCAAAGCCTGATGTTCATTGCTGCTGTCATTTATCCTGACTTTCAAACCAGGTATGGAAACCCGGTAAGCTTTGCGTGGGGTGGAACACTCATACCGGACATCCAGTTGATCATAAGAATCTATCATTCAGCCTCCAATTCGTTTTTCCAGGACAAAGTCCACTCTTCTGTTGGCAGACCGGTTTTCCTCACTGGTATTGGGATAAACCGGCTGCAGATCCGCATATCCAGTGGCAGTCATCCGTTTTGGATCGATGCCGATTTCCATGAGGTAACGCAGGGTGTTCAAAGCCCTTAAGGCTGATATCTCCCAGTTGTCCTGAAACCTTCCGCCCTCTCTGGGAGGGATGTTGTCTGTATGCCCCTGAATATTTATCTGCTGGTCAGAATGGCGGATAAAGACTTCCTTCATTTCTCTGAGCAGTTTTTTGCCTTCCCGGGTAAGCTCAGTTTCTCCCAGAGGAAACAGGGCACTGGAAGGAAGGCGCAGGGTGATAAGTCCGGAATCCAGATGGGCACCCACTACTCCGTCCAGTCCTTCCTGGCTGTAGTAGTATTTTATATCTGAAAAGACTTTTTTCTGGGCTTCCACCATCTGCCTGTAAACCGTGGCCTGATCCATAAGCACGCCGGATGTGTCAGTGGTTATCTTGAGTCCCCAGTCTTCAGTTTCCTGGCTGCCCAGAGATCTGCGCACAGACAGGATGGTTTGCTCAAATTTCTGGTCGCTCAGGGTGGAGAAAGAGAACAAAAGTATAAAAAATACCAGCAGAAGCAGGGAGACATCAGCAAAAGTGGTGATCCACAGCCTGGAATCATCCTCTTCATCCTCCCACTGGGTCAGGTCAATTTTATTTTCCTTCATTTCTTCTCTCTGCAGGGGGGACAAAGGAGGACAGTTTTTCGTAGACTATCCTGGGATTGTTGTTTTCCAGTATGGACTGGGCCCCATGAAATATGATTTCCAGATGCAGGGTTTCCTGCTGGGTTCTGCTTTTCAGTTTGCCGGCAATGGGCAGAAAAAGCATGGTGGAAAGAAGAGCTCCGTAAAAAGTGGTCAGAATGGCCACGGCCATGGCCGGTCCTATGGTGGTTGGGTCATCAAGCCGGGTGAGCATCTGGACCAGCCCAATCAGAGTTCCGATCATGCCGAAGCTGGGAGAAAAAGCGGCCATTTTCCGGAAGACATCCTGAACTATGGCGTGTCTGCTGCGCAGGGATGATATTTCAATGCGCAGGGTTTCAGAAATCATCATTGGATCGGTGTTATCGGCGATGAGCTGACAGGCCTTTTTCAGGATGGCGTTTTCGGTCCTGATGTTTTCCAGGGCCAGCAGGCCGTCCCTGCGGCTGATGTCAGCTATCCTGACCATGGTGTTGACCACATCGTTGGATGTGACGTTTTTTTTGGTGAAAATATAGAAAGCTGCTTTGATGGCCCGGTGGATCTGGTTGACCGGGAAGTTGATGGTTATGGCGGCCATGGTACCCCCCAGGACGATCATCATACCGGGGATATTTATGAAAACATCAACTGCTCCTCCAATGATAATGGCCCCGATGACCAGTGAAAAACCAACGATGATCCCGAAAAATGTTGCAATATCCATGAAATTCTCTTAAGCAGAAAGCCTTATGGTCTGATGCCCGAGCAAAAGATGGTCTTTCAGGGCAATTATTTCCAGCTGGAACAGATTAAAGGTATCAATAGCATTATGTCAGAAAAAATAAAAGTACTTGAAGGGATGAATTTTTTACAGGGTAAATTTCCGGACTTTAAGCCGGACGCGGCCGTGGTCATGGGCAGTGGTCTGGGCAAAATGGTCCAGAGGCTTAACCCTTTTGCCGGAATCGACTATACTGAAATTCCCGCTTTCCCGGCATCCACTGTGCCCGGTCACAGGGGCACTCTCTACCTGGCCGAGCTCAACGGGTTGAAACTGGCTGTTCTCAGCGGCCGGGCCCATCTGTATGAAGGATATTCAGCCAGGGATGTGGTCAGGCCTCTCAGGGTCCTGAGGCTTCTGGGCGCTGGTTCAGTGTTGCTGACCAATGCTGCCGGAGCTCTTAATCCGCTTTTTGACCAGGGTCAGCTCATGTGCATCACTGATCACATCAATCTGACCGGTGAAAACCCCCTGGCGGGAGAAAACATTGATGAATGGGGGCCGAGATTTCCGGATATGAGCAGAGTCTACTCTCTGGAACTGATCAGGCTGGCCAGGTCCTCGGCCCTTGAGTTGAAGATGCCTCTGCAGTCAGGGGTGTATGCAGCCATCAAAGGTCCTTCCCTGGAGACACCTGCAGAAACAAGGTTTTTCAGGATGGCCGGAGCTGATGCCATAGGCATGTCCACGGCTCTGGAGGCCATAGCAGCCAGGCATATGAACATGAAAACAGCGGGCATTTCCTGTCTGACCAACAAAAACCTGCCTGACTGCATGCAGGAAACTTCTCTGGAAGAAATCCTTGCAGCAGCGGAAAAGACCAACAGTATGCTCATGGACCTGATTCTGGAAATGTTTTCCAGTCCTGAGCCCTGGCGTTAGCAATATGTTACTTGAGCAAGGAGCATTTCATGGAAGTAGATCCCGCCCATCTTGTGAATGAGCTGTCCGACAATGTCCAGGCAAGGGATTTTATCAAGGCTGATATTGTTCTGTCCTATCTTGAAAAAATGGACAAGGAGACCCGCAAAAAAATGGTCAACCTGCTGGATCGGGGGGACCCTGAATTTACAGTGCCCCTGCTGACCAAAATGATTCAGAAGAACAGAAATGTCACCATTAACATCCCGGAGATCAGGGCGCTGTTGATCTCCAAGTCTCTGGAACAGCCTGATTTTCTGCTCAAAACCATTATGGACCGGGTGGAACCCAGGGATCTGTTCATAAGCATTGCAGCGGAAGCAAGAGTAGACGGTGCAGCTGCAGTGATGCTCAGCATTCTGGCCAACGAACTGGATGAAAATGTAATCAAGGAAGCTGTGGCCGGGCTGGGGACCTTAGGCTTTCCCGGGGCCACCAATGCGGTCAGTGAATTTCTCTACTCCAACAACAAATCCCTGATTCTGGAGGCTGTTAGAAGTCTGGGCAAAATCGGCACCCCCACTGCCATGCAGAGGCTGGCCGAAAAAATGGGCACTGATCACCAGCTGGATATTCTGATACTTGATGTTTTTTCCCAGATTCAGGATCAGACTTCACTGAACAAACTGAACCAGACCCTGGGATCGCATCTGGCTTATCTGCGCAATTACGCCAAGGCCAAACTCATCAGGCTGGGGGACAAGGCTGTGCCCATGCTGGGGGAAAATCTGTTTTTTGACGATCCTGACCTGCAGATCCACACCCTGAACGTTCTGGGTGACATTGGCGACGCAGCAGCCCTGGTCCCCATCAGAAAACTTCTGTCCCAGGATCCTCAAGACGCCAACGTTCGTTTTGCAGCCTATGAGGCCCTGGGGCAGCTACCCCTGGACAAAGGCGCTTACATTCTGGCCAGAGGGCTGACTGATCCAGAAGAACACGTCTGTGTGGCTGCAGCTTCGGCCATAGACCGCAACCTCAACGAGGTGCTGGTGGCTGGAGTGAAAAATATGGTCAGGCAGAAGGATTACGACGCCATGAAGACTGTCCGGTCCATAATAAGCGCTCAGGCCAAGAATCTGTTCATGGCCCTGATTGACTATCCTGTTTTTCAGGAGATGGCTGTGACCTATCTGGTCCGGAATACAGCCCCGGATCAGCGGGAATTCTTCCAGGGACTTCTCCAGAAGTTCGGCTACATGCAGCTGGCTGAAAAGGTCAGAGGTCAGGAAATAGAGGAAAAGAGGCCTGTGGCTGTGGCTGTGGATGATTCAAAAATGATCCTGAACATCTATAAAAACACCCTGTATGAAATGGGCTTTGATCCCATGCTCTTTGAATTTCCCAGGCAGGCCCTGGAATGGCTCAGGAAAAACAAGCCGGCCGTGGTTTTTACTGATCTGAACATGCCGGACATGACCGGGATTGAACTTATATCCTCGGTCAGGGATATCTATCCCAGGGAAGCTCTGCCCATATTCATGGTTACAACCCAGAACGAGACCCAGGATAATGATGAGGCCAGGAAGGCCGGAGTGAACGAAATCACCTTTAAACCCTTTTCAGCTGAGTCCCTCAGGTCTGTTCTGGACAAGCAGGCTGGTTAGACCGGGCTTTTTCACCGGCAGCCCATTTTATCTGCCTGCAGATTCCCATGAACAGGTTGAATTCGTGCAGACGCAGATCTGTCCTGGCCAGAAATCTTTTCAGGGGCATCATGAAATAGTCTGGATTGTCAGGATGCAGAAAATTGATGAGCAGCAGGGCTTCGCGCAGATGTTCGTGGAGTATTCTGCTTTCCTTTCTGGTAATCAGGCGTGAATCTCCGGTCTTGATTTTTCTGGAGTCTGAGGACGGGATTCTTTTAAAGCATTCGTACAGCACAATGAGTACAGCCTGGGAAAGGTTCAGGGACCAGGCTTCAGGAGAGGTGGGTATGGACAGGATATGCGAGCACAATTCCACCTCCTCATTGGTGAGTCCTGTGTCCTCGGGCCCGAAGACCAGGGCGCTGCAGGCCTCGGGACATGAAGGATCCATAATGGATTCAGCGGTTTCCCAGGGAGTAAGAACGGCTTTGCGCCATTTGCCCAGCCTGGCTGTGGCGGCATAGGCCCGGTGAAAATCCTGCAGGGCTTCTTCAAGACTGTTGAAGATTCTGGCCTGCTCCAGGATCTGTCTGCCCCTTGCAGTGGCCAGGGGAGCGGCCTTTTCCATGTCAAAACAGCAGGGGCTGACCAGGATCAGGCTGGAACAGCCCATATTGACGCAGGCCCGGGCAACTGATCCGATATTTTCAGGATATTTGGTCCTGGTCAGAACAACTGAGATACTGGCTGGCATAATCCTGTACCTTTTTGTGGGTCGGGGCCGGTTAAAACTGTTTCCAGCGGCTACACATTGAATCTGAAAGTAATTATGTCGCCGTCCCGGACAATATAGTCCCTGCCTTCCAGTCTGAGAACCCCCTTTTCTTTGGCTTTTTTCATGCTCTCATACTGCAGAAAATCATCCCAGCCCAGGACTTCAGCCCTGATGAAACCCTTTTGAATGTCTGTATGGATGGTTCCGGCCGCCTGGGCTGCTGTTGAACCCTTTTTCAGGGCCCAGGAGCGGACTTCTTTTTCTCCGGCAGTAAGAAAGGTGATCAGATCAAGCAGGGTGTAGGTCCTGGCAATAACCCGGTCCAGTGCAGACTCTGCAACTCCCAGGTCCTGCATGAACATGGCCAGTTCATCAGGATCCTCCAGTTCAGCCATTTCCCTTTCCAGCATGGCAGATACAGGGATATGACTCATGCCTTCCTGTTCCTGGGGGGGCTCAAAGGAGCCGATGCTGTTTTCAGCAATATTCCAGGCGTACAGAATGGGTCTGGCTGATAAAAAGGCAAATCCCTTAAGGTCTGGCTCCCGGCAGAGGTCTGCATCCCAGCGCAGGGGGATTTCCTGTTCCAGGACAGCCATGGCTTTTTCAAGGAGTTCTTCCTGGTTCCGGTCATAAAGATGTTTGGCCTTTTTCTTGTCCTGGGCCAGCCTTTCAAGCTTCTTTTCAATGACAGCCATGTCAGAAATCATGAGTTCCGCCTCAATGGCCTGGAGCTGATCCTCTGGACTGACTGCCCCGGAAAAGGCATCCAGCACTGCCAGGTAACAGTCACAGCCCCGCATATCATTGAGGACCCGGCTGCCCAGAGAGCCTGCGCCGCCGCTGCCCGGCAGATCCAGATATTCTATCTCGGTTTTGGTGATTTTGCCCGGAGAAAAAAGTGCGGCCAGAGGGTCCAGCCTGGGTTCAGGCACCTTGACCATGGCCCGGCCGGCATGGGCTGCACCTGAACCGGCCAGGGCCCGGAAAAGTTCTGTCTTGCCGGATCCGGCAAAGCCGATGATGGCGGTTTTCATAAGCTGACTCCTGATTGGAAAATGTTTCTGGGGCATAAAGAAAAAATATGCGCAAGGCAAGGCTTGAAAATTCGTAACAGTTTAGCCCTTTTTAAGGGCGCAGGGGACTGGCTCTCCCGTCACCCACTTGAGCTGAATTTTTGAAGTTGAATGCCTGCTGGATTGCCAGGTGGGTGACGGAAGAGCCAGTCCCCGTGCCTCATGCAAACGGCTAAACTGTTACGAAAATTCAAATTTATGCTTGCCAAAGCAGACTGGTGTGCTTATACGCTGCCCATTATGAGCAAGGATTTAATAATAGTTGAGTCGCCGGCTAAGGTAAAGACCATTAAAAAGTTTCTGGGCAAGGACTATCTGGTGGATGCCTCTGTAGGCCATATCCGGGATCTGCCCAGAAAAACTCTGGGAGTGAAGGAAGACGGGACCTTTGAACCAGAATACGAAATCATTTACGGCAAAAAAAAGGTGGTGACCAGGCTCAGACAGAATGCGGCCAAATCAGGGAAGATTTTCCTGGCTCCTGATCCGGACCGGGAGGGAGAGGCCATTGCCTGGCATATTGCTGAAATGATCAGGGATAAAAATCCCAATGTCCACCGCATTCAGTTCAATGAGATCACTTCCAGAGCAGTCAAAGAGGCCCTGAAGCATCCCAGGGATCTGAACCAGAATCTATTCAATTCCCAGCAGGCCAGAAGAATTCTGGACAGGCTGGTGGGCTACAAGATTTCCCCTCTGCTGTGGACAAAGGTCAAACGCGGCCTTTCCGCGGGCCGGGTGCAGTCAGTGGCCCTGCGCATGATTGTGGAGCGGGAAAGAGAGCGCCAGAGTTTTACTCCTGAGGAGTACTGGGTATTCAAGGCCCTGCTTTCTGCAGGGGATAAGGGTACTTTTGAAGCCCAGCTCTGGAAGATTGACAACAAAAAGGCCCATGTAGGCTCTGGTGAAGATGCAGAAAAGCTGGAAAGCCGGCTGAAAAATGCTGCCTTTGAGGTTCAGCAGGTGGAGGAAAAGGAGCGCAGGAGAGATCCGCGCCCGCCTTTTATCACTTCCACCCTGCAGCAGGAAGCCAGCAACCGTCTGGGGTTCACCGCCAAAAGGACCATGTCGGTGGCCCAGCGCCTTTACGAAGGCGTTGAACTGGGGGAGAAAGGGACCACTGCCCTGATCACCTACATGAGAACCGATTCCGTCAGACTGTCCAAAGATTCCCAGGAAGCAGCCAGGGAGTGGATAGTGTCTAAGCTGGGCAAGGAATATTATCCTCCCAAAACCAGATATTTCAAGTCCAAGGGTTCTGCGCAGGACGCCCATGAAGCCATCCGCCCCGTGGATCCCATGATTACTCCGGAAAGCGTCAAAGCCATGCTCCCCAGGCAGGAATATTCCCTGTACAGACTTATATGGGAAAGATTCATGGCTTCCCAGATGGCTGCGGCCAGATTCTGGGATACCACCATTACTGTATCCGCAGCGCACACCTTGTGGAGAAGCAAAGGGGAACGCCTTATTTTTGACGGGTTTTTAAGGATCTATTCCAAAGCCTCCCAAAAAGAGGACATGACTGTGCCCAAACTGAGCAAGGGCGAGTCCCTGGATCTGGAAAAGCTGGAAAAGGAACAGAAGTTC
>CAZHCY010000077.1:0-9677 GCA_964531185.1 uncultured Desulfovibrionales bacterium
AGTGTTACCCGGATTTTAAGATTTTGTTCGAATTTTTATTGCAACGACACATTTACGATTTTGATTAACGCTGTCTAACTCGTTCAGACAGTTTACGCCCGCATCTTCCGGATGCGCCCGGACCCTTGCCTTTTGGTGTAACTGTTGGGGTGAACAGATACAGGGTAAAGATAAGTGCTTGTTCTGCAGAAGGAAATCATTCTCCCGGGTCCGGGGCATCCGGAAGATGCGGGCGTAAAAAAACCGGAACTGGACTGATCAGTGCATTATTTTTATTTCTTGTATCTGCGGAACAATCTTTTTTCCAGCTCCACCAGGGTGAAGAGGCAGAACCCGAAAATGCCTATTCTGAGCCAGGCCCAGGCATCAAGACCCTGGGTCTGAAAGGCATACTGCAGAGCAGGCAGATAGGTAAAAGCCAGCTGAAGCACCACCAGAACAGCAATGGATGCCAGAACCGGTCTGCTCCCGGTCAGGGCCTTGATATTCCAGGAAGACTCCAGAATGAACCTGCTGTTGAACAGATAAAAGACCTGTCCCATGACCAGGGTGTTGATGGCTGCAGTGGAGGCCAGATGGCGGGAGGCCCCGCTGGTTAACATGTACTGATAATGGCCCAGGGCGCCCACCACCAGCAGCAGAGCCACAAAACTTCCCCTCCAGAGCAGAAAGCCGGAAATGAGCCCTTGTTCTGGAGAGCGGGGCGGTCTTTTCATGACGTTGGCTTCAGCCGGTTCAAAGGCCAGGGCCAGGGCCAGGCTCACTGCTGTGACCATATTGATCCAGAGGATCTGGGGCGGGGTTATGGGCAGCAGAAAATGCCCGGCCGCATCCAGAGAACCGATGCCCAGGAAAATGGAGGCCATGACCACCAGGGCCTGTCCTCCGTTGGTGGGCAGGATGAACAGGATGGCTTTTTTGAGGTTGTCATAGACTGTCCGGCCTTCTTCCACTGCACTGGCAATGGATGCGAAATTGTCGTCCGCCAGGACCATGTCCGAAGCTTCCTTGGCTGCTTCAGTTCCGCTGCGGCCCATGGCTACCCCCACATCAGCCCGTTTGAGGGCCGGAGCATCGTTGACCCCGTCACCGGTCATGGCCACAGTGTGGTTTTCAGCCTGCAGGGCTTTTACCAGCCTGAGTTTGTGCTCCGGGCTGGTTCTGGCAAAAACGTCCACCTGAGGAGCAGCCTTCTGCAGTTCAGCATCGTCCATGTTTTCCAGTTCCCTGCCGGTGAGCACGGAATTTCCGTCACCGATGCCCAGCTTTTCAGCAATGGATACAGCTGTAAGGGCATGGTCTCCAGTGATCATTTTGACCTGAATCCCTGCTGAATGACATTCCTGGACAGCAACGCATCTTCCGATGAGCCTGGCTGCTGCTTCCACTGCTTCCTGCCTGGGGGGGTCAATTATCCCGAAAAGCCCCAGCAGGACAAACCCATGGTTCAGGTCTTCCGGGGAAATGGTTTCCTGCTCAGTCTGCTTTACAGCCAGAGCCAGCAGTCTCTGGCCCTGGGAGGCGATGAGTTCCCCCTGTTTATTCCAGAATTCGCGGTCCAGCTGGTGATCCTGATCCTGATGCCGCTCTAATGAGCATCTTTCCAGCACTTTTTCCGGGGCTCCCTTGAGGATGATCAGCCTGTCCCGGTTCATACTGTTCAGGGTGGCCATGAATTTATTCTCGGAACTGAAAGGCCGGACATCCAGCCTGGGGTTTTCAGCACTGAGCCGGTCCACATCCAGTCCGGCCTTTATGGCTGCGGTTATGAGCGCACCTTCAGTGGGGGCTCCTTCCAGATGCCAGCCCTGCTCTGTTTTCTGAAGCACGGCATCATTGCAGAGCACAGCTGAAGCAAGCAGAGTGTTCAGCACAGGATAATCTGAAGGATTTATCTCTTTGCTGTTTATGCTGAACCCTCCTTCAGGACTGTAGCCTGCTCCGCTCACCTCCAGCAGATGGTCTGCAGTTCGCACATACTGGACTGTCATCTGGTTTTTGGTCAGGGTGCCTGTCTTGTCTGAGCAGATCACCGTGACGGAACCCAGGGTTTCCACAGCCGGGAGCCTGCGGATAATGGCGTTTCTTCTGGCCATTCTCTGGACCCCTATGGCCAGGGTAATGGTCATGATGGCCGGAAGCCCCTCAGGTATGGCAGCCACGGCCAGCCCCACTGAAGCCATGAACATTTCCGTGGCATTGTATCCTCTGGACAGAATTCCAAAAATAAAAGTTATCCCGGCCAGGATCAGAATGGCACCAGTCAGGAAATGCCCAAAGCGGGCGATCTGTCTCAAGAGGGGGGTGGTCAGGGTGTCTACCTGACTGAGCATGGAGCTGATCCGGCCGATCTGAGTATGCCGGCCGGTGGCTGCAGTCACTCCTGTGCCCTGGCCGTAAGTGACCAGGGTGCCGGAAAAGGCCATGGAAGTTCTGTCTCCCAGGGCTGCTTCCTCACTGACCTCATACTTTGCCTTGCTCACTGGGACGGATTCACCGGTAAGGGCGGATTCATCGATCTGCAGATCCCAGGCATCAAGGATTCTTATGTCAGCCGGGACTTTATCCCCGGCTTTGAGCAGGACAATATCTCCGGGAACAATCTCATCAGCCGGAATGTTTTCTTTGCGGCCGCCGCGCATGACCACTGCTCTGGGGGCCAGCATGTTTTTGATGCTGTCCAGGGATTTTTCTGCTTTGCCCTCCTGGATAAAGCCGATAACAGCATTGATCAGGGTGACCCCGAAGATGACCGCTGAATCCAGCCATTCCTGAAGAAAAGCAGTGATTATGGCTGCAGCCAGAAGCACATAAATAAGCACGTTATGAAACTGCTTGATAAATCTGGACAAGGGTCCCTTTTTTCTGACCTCGGCCAGGGCGTTGGGGCCCATTTCCCTGAGCCTTGCCGCAGCCTGATCCGGATCAAGGCCTCCAGGGTCAGTCCTGAGAAGATGCAGGGCTTCTTCGGCCGGTACCGCGTGCCAGGTCCTGGTCTGATCAAAGTTATGCTCAGCAGCCAAAATAGCCTCCTGTAAAAATCGGTTGTATTTACACAGGGCATGCAGCACAGGGACTGTCCAGGGGGTTAAGCCCAAATAATCAGCCCTGTCAGGGCCTGCGGCAGACCTCCTGGTTCAGGTACCTCTGAACAGCTGCCTGAAAGACATGTTTCTTAAGGGGGATGATATATTCTGTTTTGTTTTAACAGTTCAGCCCTTTGCATGAGGCACGGCTTCCTGCCCGGAGGAGGACCGGCTCTCCCGGGGCTTGTTTTTCCAAGTCTGTGTTTACATATTTAAAAAACAAGCGCTGGGGTGCCCTGCTTTCTTAAAAAGGGCTAAACTGTTACGTTTTGTATGTTTTTACCCGCTGCCTCAGCCTGTTGCAAGGAATTTTAACTTGAGCAGATGAAAAGTAACAAAAAAAATTTTTGGGCAAAAAATGAAGAAAATTGAAGAAAAATGAAAGTTATGCTGTTGAGAAAAAACAGGAAATAGTGAAAAAAATACCTGCAGTTCCCTTAATCACTAATGATCAGGGGGTGGTGGCAAAATGGTAGTCACTAAACAAAAATCCAGGTGTTTTTAAAAAAAGTTTTTTATTACAGGCTCTTATGTTGTAAACAAACAATGGGCTCAATGGGTATAAATAAGCTGTTTTTGATGGTTGCCTGGAAGAGTCTTTGAGGTTTAGAACCTGAACCCATGATGAACGCGTGGGAAAGAATACAAATAATTCTTGAAAAATCTCTAAAACCAGGAATTTTCAAGCTCTGGATCAAGCCTTTGCAGGGAGAATATGATTCTGAAGCCAACCTGCTGAAATTGAAAGCGCCCAACGACTTCATCGCCTCCTGGGTCAGGGAAAAACTGGAAAAAATCATAAAGGAATCCAGCGTTGAAGTGCTGGGACGCGAGCCTGAGCTTTCGGTTTTCAGCCCGGGAAATAACGGATCCGCCCGGCCCCTGAAGCCTGTCACCAGGATTTCCGAGCAGAAACAGGCCCTTCCTGCCCAGGAATGTCTGAAAGTACAGACCAGATTCAGGTTCAGGTTTGATGATTTTGTGGTGGGTCCCTGCAATGAACTGGCCTATGCCGCATCCAGAAGTTTCTGCAGGGAAAACATTACTTCTGACCAGCTGTTTCTGTGTTCATCCACAGGCCTGGGCAAGACCCATCTGGCCCAGTCCATGGGCCATTATCTGGGGGCCATCTGCAATAAATCAACTCCCACACTGGCCTATCTGACTGCAGAAGAGTTTGCAGGTCAGCTGGTGATGGCCCTGAGGGCCAGGCAGATGGATGCCTTTAAGGCCAGGTTCAGGGAGAACATCGATGTTTTGCTGCTGGAGGACATTCATTTTTTTCAGGGCAAGGAAAACATCCAGAATGAATTTTTATCAACAATAAATTCTTTGCAGTGTCAGGGCAAAAAGGTGGTGCTTACCAGCACCTTTCTGCCCAAGGAACTCAACGATCTGGATTCCCATCTTGTTTCCAGGCTCTGCCGGGGGTTTCTGGCTGTGATTGACAGGCCGGACATGAAGACCAGACAGGAGATTCTCAAAAACAAGGCCAAAGCCCTGAAGGTGAGTATTCCGGATGAGGTGGCTGATTTTCTGGCCGGCAGGATTCAGAAGGATATCAGACAGCTGGAAAGCTGCCTGCACAATCTCATATTCAAGGCCAGGATGCTCAAGGAAAAAATTACCCTGGAACTGGCCGGGGAAGTGATTAAAAACTTTGATTTCCAGAAAGAGTCCCTGGGTCTGGACCAGATTGTGGACCAGGTCTGCAGGATATATGATGTCAGTCTGGACAATATCTGTTCCAAGAGCAGGAAAAAGCAGTATGTACTGGCCAGAAACATTGCTTTTTATCTGGCCCGCAAGCATACGGATCATTCCCTGAAGGAAATCGGCCAGCGCTTCAATCGCCGTCACTCCACAGTGATTAAGGGGATTACCTGCATTGAAAAGGAAATTTCCAGGAAGTCTCCAACTGGCCGTCAGCTGGAAAAGGCCATGAATCAGATATTGTATTAGGTTCAGGGATGCAGCCGGCTGCACGGGACTTAAGCACCGGCTCTTCAGACCTGGAAAGCAAGCGCCCGGGGGCCGGTCCTTATGCCGGGCATGAAACTTTGTGGCCCGGCTTCATACCCAGGCATCCCAGCAGACCTGAAATGCCTTTGCAGGGGCTGGTCAGATCATAACCAGCTCCATATTGCCCCACACCAGCATGTCATTGCCCGCCTGGGCGAATACGCCCTGGATACCTTTTTTTTCCAGTTCTGACCGCTTATTTTCCAGTTTATGCAGTGATTTTCTGCTTTTGATCATGTTGCACAGGGCAGTGGCTGCGGCATCAGCTACTGCTCCGGATTCGGCTCTGACGCTGACCAGGCTGCCCCGGCCAAGGCTCAGGGAATGACCAATGGTGGAAGATGAGGAGCAGATGGAGCAGGGGGTGTCCGAGGCCTTGACCTTGATGCCCAGAGATGCTCCTTTTTCAGGACAGGGCAGAAGGGCCACCTGTCTGTCTCTGGTGGAAAAGATATAGATATCTCCTCCGTTTTCCACCAGGGCTTCGGAACTTACCCGGCTGATGTGCCGGGCCGTGTCCTGGGCAATGGCCCCGGCCACAGCTGCCATGGGTCCCACGTTAAACATCTGCCCGGCCAGGATCATTTCTTTGATCAAAGCCGGGCAGGGCTCCCGGTATTCTACCGGCTCCAGGGATTCGGCAAACCCGGGATGAGCCAGGATGTAAGCCTTTATCCAGCCCCGGATGGTGGTGAGCCGCTTAAGCACTGCTCTGGCGTGGTTGCCCCTGCTGATGATGTACAGATCGCTTTCTTCAACCACAGCCTGATAAGCTGTCTCCCCGGAGCGGGGAGAGCAGATTGTTCTGTATTTTCTTTCTGAACTGGTGTGTTTCATGTAAAAACCCGGGCAGCGGCGTTTTTGGGAGCATTACCGGTTGGTAAATTTCGAGAAAAATCAGGAAATTCAGGTCAGGCACGGGGACTGTCCCTGGCTTCGGGACTGTCCCCAAAGTGGATAAACCTGTTTAATATGTCCAGAGTGAACCTAAGATCTGAATCATTTACAAACGGGTAATGCTCCCGCGTTTTTGCTCAGCCGCTGAGTGCTGGAACAGGAAGGGCAATGATTTCAGTAATCATTCCATCATACAACCGGGCCTGGTGCCTGAAAAGGGCTGTTGATTCGGTACTTGGCCAGACCTGGTCCGATCTGGAGCTGATCATTGTGGATGACGGTTCCCTGGACAATACCCGGAAACTGGTGAATAATATATATGATAACCGGATCAGATATGTTTATCAAGATAATCAGGGCCCGGCATCAGCCAGAAATCTGGGGCTGGAGCTGGCCAGAGGAAGCCTGGCTGCCTTTCTTGATTCAGATGACTGCTGGCTTCCGGAAAAACTTGAGCTTCAGGCCAGGTTCATGTCTGAAGCAGGCTTTAGAATTTCCCAGACCGAGGAAATCTGGATAAGGCACGGCAAAAGGGTAAACCCCATGCGCAAGCACGCCAAACCAGGAGGGTGGATATTTGAAAAATCACTGGACCTTTGTCTGGTCAGCCCTTCCTGTGTTGTGATGGACATGGATCTGGTCAGAGAAGGATATGTGTTTGATGCAGATTTCTCAGCCTGTGAAGACTATGACCTGTGGCTGAGAATAAGTCTGAAGCACCCGGTGGGGCTGGTTCCCCGGGCTTTGACAGTCAGATACGGAGGACGGGGAGATCAGCTCTCAGGCATGATTACCGGCCAGGACCTGTTCAGGATCTATTCCCTGCTTAAACTGGAAAAAACACCTGATCTGGACCCCGGCCAGAGGCAAAGCCTGGAAAGGGTGCTGTTGAAAAAAGCAGGGGTATATATCCGGGGCTGCCTGAAGAGGGGAAGGCAGGAAGAAGCAGCCCGGATCAAAAATCTTTTGCAGGGGCGGATCTGATCCCCTGTGGTTACATCTCTTTTTTGGTAATGGCCTCCTTTTTGATCAGATCCAGAAGATCGGCCAGGGCAGGCTTGACGTTTTCCCTGATGTCTCCAGCCACAAGAATAAACAGCAGATCATCTCCAGGCTCCATGACTCCTTCCCGAGGTTCCACCACGATCCTGTAAATGCCTGGTCTTTGTTCAAAGCTCTTTCTAAGTTCTTCGATTCTCTGGTGATCTACAGCCACTTCCACCCTGGATACGCTGGAACGGTCAGCCCTTGACCAGCCCCGGACCACCCCGTTATGTATCAGGACCATGCCGACGTTTTCAGAAAAGCCGGGCTGTTTTTTCATCTCAGCAATTGTTCTGGAGATATCCATGATGCACCACCTTTTGGTTTTGAAAAATCCGTTTGAACCGGCCGTGGTTTTCCCGGCCCTGCTGCTCAGTTTCTGCCCCAACGGCTTGATTTTATTCTGAATAACCAAGAATGCTGAAGGTTGCCCATGCAAAGCTTATCCAGGCTCATATACAGAATGCCGCTTCTGGACAGCCCGGAAATAGTCAGTCAGGCCTATGGCCTGTGGATGATCCGGGAGGGTGAACTGCCGGAATCGGTTGCTGAACTTCTGCGAAACTCCGGCGGCTGGGAGGTTGCTGCAGAAAACAAACAGAGCCTCTGGGTTTTTCTAAACAGAGAGGTTTTGTTTGCCTGCTCTCATATCTTCAACTGGTACCGCCATGAGAATATTAAGTTATCCATCAGGGTCTTTCCGGTCAAGCTGAATGTGGGCCGGGACCTGAATTATTCTTTGACCGTGGACGAGAAAATACTGTCCACCACTGCAGGACGGCCCGGAAAACTGGAAATCTGGATGCATGCAGGTCTCAGGGAAGCTGCCATGGGAATTCCCAGCCTGAAGTTCGAATTGCCTGTGACCTCATTATTTCCCGGGCTGGATGAATGGTATATGTTCAGGGTCAGCTCCAGAACCGGGTTTAAAAGCGAGTTTGCCTGGCTGCTGGTGATCCGTCCGGCCCGAAAAAAAGATATGACTGCAGGAGACAGATGGGCCAGACAGAAGGAAAGGCTGGCTGATGAAGTTCAGAAAATGGGCCTTAACTTTGAAGATGCTGCTGACTCTGCATTTGTTTTTATTCAAGGGGTCAGGCAGTTCAGGGTGTGGATGACCCATATTCAGGCCATGTTTCAGAATTTCAGCCAAGGCAGGGAATTGCCCTGTCATCTGGTGTGCCGGGAACATTCAGGGAAAAGTCCTGCTTTTGCCGTGCTGAAACAGCAGATTGAGCTGGACTGGAACCTTCTTCAGCCGGATGTGCTTTATCTGCCCCTTAAATATTATTTCCTGCTTGGCCATGGTTTTGAGCAGGCGCATGAAATCAGGGATTCAGGCCAGAGATCCTTTATGGACCTGGTGGGGGTCAGGCTGAACAAAAATTTGATCAGCCATGTTGACCAGAGAATTGATGTAAACCTGCCCCAATCCCTGGCAGGTGACGGCGCGCCCTGTTTTTACTGCGGACTGGGGCTGCACAGACCAGCCAGATGCCCCACAAGAAACATGTTCAGTCTGGATAATGCCCAGGAAAAGCTGGAGAAGCTGAGCATCAAAAGCCTGGATCAGGCCCTGAAAAAACTTGCCCAGGAAATTTCCGCGGGCCGCAATCCTGATGATCTGGTCCGGGAGTCCTCAGACCATGCACTTGTTCTCAGGGCAATTTTCAGCATCAACTATCCCTGCCAGCACAGAACCATAAGGCTGGTCTGGAGAAGCAGAGGAAACGACTGGCCGGCCGGTCTGCGGAAGCTGGCTGAGCCTGAAGAAAGCAGAGTACTGGGCGCACTGGAGAGTCTGCGCCTGGGCCGGACCGGGGCAGCCCTTTCCCTGGCCCGCAGGGTAAGCCTTAGAAACCCCAAGGATTACCAGCCCAGAACCCTGATGGGGATTGCAGCCCTTGAAAAGGACAACGCAAAAGAAGCAGACAGCTATTTTCAGGAAGCCAGGAATCTTGGCTATACTACCTTGCACAAGGTTGTGCATTCCTTTCTCAGGGGCAGACTGGCTGAAGTGAACAACGATACAGCCGGGGCTCAGAGTTTTTATCAGGAAGCCCTGAAACTATGTCCGGGTATGCTGGAGGCCAGGTACAGAATCCTGGTATGTTTGATCAAAAACGGCCATCTGGATCATGCCCTGGGTAAACTGAAGAAGCTGATCCACCAGGAGCCGGGCTTTTTTAACCTGGTGCTCATTGATCCTGAGCTGAAAGGGGCTCACGCTCAGCTGATGGTAAGCCTCAATTCCCTGTGGAAGAAATCAGGGGAAGATGCGGATCAGGCAGCCCGGCAATTTGCCGCTCTGGACAAAAAGATTAAGGCCTGGTTTTTGCCGGACAGCGAGTCCAGGGCCAGGTTTGCCCAGCGTCTTGATTTTTTAAAAAGTTTTCTGGGAATTGAAAATTACGCAGCCAGGATGAGGATAATCAGGGGCGTGGGACGTCTGATGGAGGACATATCCAAAAGCATCCAGGAGGAAGTGCTCGGTCTCAATACCAGGAAAAATGAGCTGGCAGGCAGGCTGGATAAAATACGCAGTCAGCTGTCATGGTTTCCCCTGGCTGGCCTGGTAATGAAAAAATTCAATAAAGTATCCGCAAGAGTTGAACAAAGCCTGAAAAA
>CAZHCY010000078.1:0-9510 GCA_964531185.1 uncultured Desulfovibrionales bacterium
TGACTGGGACCGCAGAGATGACATCAAGGCAGAACTCAAGGCTGATCTGATCATTCTTTTGGCCCAGCACGGCTATCCCCCGGTGGACCGCGATGAAGTTTACAAGGAGATCTTTGAACAGGCCGAGAATTTCAAGAAGTATCAAAGCAGGTTTGAGGGTTAACCTGTAACAGGCTGTTGAGCAGTTGCCTGGCAAAGAGCGGGGGCGCACCCGGAGCTGATTTCCCATGAGAACTCAGCGGAAAGCCTGCTGGCGCGTATCCGGGAGGAAAAGGCCCGCCTGAACGAAGATGGAAAAAAGCGGCTCTAAGCCTGCGTAGGCCGGGCGTGAGGTCTTCTTTTCTTTATGCGAAAGTACCCTTAAGCCGGAAGAGCCTAAATTCATGAATTCAAGAACAAGATTATAGACAAGCCTCTTCAGCACTGGACCAGAGTTAACAATATTCAGCTGGCGGGGAAATACACAAAAAATCCATCATCAGGGAGCAAATCCTGCCTATTTAAGCTGTTCAGCCATGAGTTCAGCCACATGCTTGACCTGGATGTTTATCCCGGCCTGGGCCATTCCGCCGCGGATCTGCATTACGCAGCCCGGACAGTCAGTGCCCACTGCTTCGACCCCCCCAGCCTGGAGGTGGTTAATTTTTTTGGCCAGAAGGGTCCTGGACACTGCAGGAAAATGCAGGGAGTAGCTGCCCCCGAATCCGCAGCAGACTTCTTCCTCTTCAGTGGGGACGTATTTATGGGTCAGATTCAGATTGGCCCGGGGAGCTTCCCGAACTTCAAGCCCCCGGCACAGATGACAAGGGGCATGATACCCTGTCTTTTTCCCGGAGTTGTTGAACAGCATGGGAGAAATGCGCATCACATCCCGGACAAAGGAACTGAAATCCACAATTTTGTCCGTGAATGCCTTGAGTTCAGGGTCTGGGCCTTTATCCCGGCCAAGCAGCCTGGGATAGTTATGCTTAAGATGAGCAGCACATGAAGCGCAAAGGGTGACAATGTAATCACATTCAAGGGCAGCAAAGGCGGCCAGATTCTGTCTGGCTGTTTCCCGGGCTGTTTCCTGCTCGCCCATCATCATGGCCGGAAGACCGCAGCAGGTCTGGCCTTCAGGGTGTTCTTGGGCAATACCCTGTCCTTTGGACATGACCTTAACCGCTGCTTCCATCTGCTCCGGATAAATAAAGTCCACAGCACATCCGGAAAAAAGCCCTACTCTGAGTTTCGGCCTGGTCACTGCAGGCTTTGCTGACTTCCACCTGTCCCTGAACGGAGTGGAAGCCAGAACAGGGAGCTTTCTGAAATCCTGTCCCTTCATGAATATGGAGGGCAGATGCCTGACATACTTAGCCTTTTGATCAGCAAAAGGCAGCTGGGCAAAACGCATGTTTTTCAACAGCATGTGAAAAAGCCTGCGGTTTTTCATGACCATGGCCAGAAGCTTTGATCTGGGCGGATGACCCTCCTCGTCCAGAATCCTGGCATGGATCTCATTGATCAAAACAGGCAGATCAATCCCTGCTGCGCAGACTTCCTTGCAGGCCCCGCAGTTGATGCAGTTTTGAACCAGCAGTCTGGCCTTGTCCCGACCGTGAAAAAAATAGGTCATGACCAGGCCCACTGCCCCGATGTACACATAGCCGTACTTGTGCCCCCCCACCAGCCGGTAAACCGGACAGACATTGGCACAGGCTCCGCAGCGAATGCAGCGCAGGATCTGGGAAAAATTCCTGTCTCTGGCCAGCCTGCGGCGTCCGTTATCCAGAAAGACGATATGCATTTCTTTTTTACCGCTTGAAACAGCCAGGCACTCACTGGGTCCGGTCAGCCAGGTCACGTATGAAGTTATCTGCTGCCCCGTGGCGTTGCGGGGAAGGGCTTTTATCAGAAGCAGGGCATCCTTGAGTTTTGGAGCCAGTTTTTCCAGTCCCACCAGGGCCACATGCACCCTGGGCAGGGTGGTCACCAGCCTGGCATTGCCTTCATTGGTCACCAGTCCCAGAGAACCGGTCTCAGCCACGGCAAAATTGGCTCCGCTGATGCCCATATCCGCCTGGACATACTCCTTGCGCAGTTCCCTCCTGGCCACCTTGACCAGTTTATATATATCAGTGTCCTGCTTCTTTCCGGTAACATCCTGAAAAAGATCGGCAACTTGAAAGCGGGAAAGATGAATGGCCGGTAAAACCATGTGCGAAGGAGGTTCTTTGCGCAGCTGAATTATCCACTCCCCAAGATCAGTCTCCACAATTCTCAGGCCTTGTTTTTCCAGAGCAGTATTTAAATGAATCTCTTCAGCAGTCATGGATTTGGACTTGACCACACTTCGGCACTTGTTCCTGCTGGCTATTTCAGCAATTATTCCATTGGCCTCAGCAGCGTCAGCAGCCAGATGGACATGAACCCCGAGAGCTTCCGCCTTTTCCTTAAACTCCTGGTAAAGTTCATCCATCCGGGCCAGAGAATCATCCTTGGACCGGGCTATCTCTTTAACCAGTGCTGGAATATCCATACCTGCAAAGGCATTGGCCCGGCCTGTTCTGTAGGCCACGGCAAATGTGTCCAGAGTCCTGCGCTGAAAGTCGTTTTGCAGAGCTTTTTCAATTTCACTCTGATAATCTTTGAGATTGTCTGAACTTAGCATCAATCATCCTCCAATAACAGGATATGCAGTTCCAGGGGGCCATGCACCCCAAGAGCCAGCACCCTCTCAATATCAGCTGTTCTGCTGGCCCCGGTAATAAAAGACAGATAGGCCGAGCCTTTTTTCATCATGTCTGCCAGTTCTTCTCCAGCCTCATCCGTACTGGAACGTATCAGGGAAACAGGCAGAACAATAATATTTATTTCACAAAGCATGGTGCTCAAGCGCAGATCCTCAGAGGAAGAATCAAGCACCACTGTCCCGGTTTCTGCCAGCCCCAGTTCAGAAACAACAAGTCCAATATCAAGGCCTGAGACGTACTTGCGCAAACCGTCAGAAACCACCCTGATACCTTTTTCCAGAGCCAGGTCTTTAAGCCTGCTCAGGGAATCACTGTCAAGAGCAGGAGCAGCAATGACCTTTTCTCCCTTCACCAGCTGGCATAATTCCTGTGCAGAATCAGATACTGCAAGCTCACACCCGGACAAAAGCATCTGACAGGCCTCTTTTTCATCACAGATCTTTACCGTATACTCCAGTGCTTCCTGCATGCTGGTGATCCTGCAAACCACTGCAGAAACAGCCTCAGCCCTGGCAATGAATTTATTCAACAACTCTTCCTGCATTCTCTGTCCCTCTGCCCTGAACAATTGCTGACCAATCAGCTCCCGGGCCTTAAAAATTCTGTTTTACCGGTCAATATGATCCCTTCCGCCTGATCCCTTCAGCATGCTTCCCTCCTCAGGCAGCATGCTAAAGGGATTCCGCATAAAGCTCCAGAACATGCTTCACAGGCATGGAAATCTTTTCCCTGGACAGCATGTCAGACAACTGCAGCATGCAGGCCGGACAGGCTGTGGCCGCCACCTTTGCCTTTGTGGAGATCATATCCCGGGCTTTGAGCTCCCCGATTTCCCGGGACAAATCATAGTGTTTGAGATTGAAACTCCCCCCTGCTCCACAGCAGGAGGGCCCTCCCGGCAGTTCAACCAGAGAATAGCGTCCCGAAGCCCGGATTATTTTTCTGGGCTGTTCACTAACCTGCAGGGAATTGCGCAGATGACAGGGATCATGATAAACTGCTTTTTCTGTTTCCCCTTCTGTCTGCCGGGGCTCAACTTTGAGCACGTCCGCCAGAAACTGGCTTATGTCCATGACTTTTTCCGGATCCAGGCCCCTGAATCTGCCCTGATAATACCTGGGCCATAAATTGCGGATGGTGGCCGTGCAGGTGGCACAAGGAGTCAGCAGATAGTCCCATTGGGCAGCGGAAAATAAAGCCATGTTCCGGTCCACCAGCCTGGAAAAGGACCTGGCTTCTCCTGCAGACAAAGCAGGAATTCCGCAGCAGGCCTGTGCTTCAGGCATATACACCCCCACCTGGTGGTGCTTAAGAATTTTCAGAGCAGCCAGGCCTGTATCCGGAAAGAATTTATCAGTCAGACAGCCCGGGAAAAAAGCCGCCCTGATCCCGGAGGAACCTGCAGGTGTATCCAGACTGGACACCTGCCTGTGCAGGGGTCTGGCAGCAGGTTTTTTATAATAACGATCTCTGATCAAAGGTGCATTAAACCGGGCACAGGATGTGCCGGCCACAGGATCCGCCTCCTTGCTCACCAGATTCAGAAACAGACCTGAAATGGAAAAAAGCCGGTTCATGAGCCTGGGATGGGTAAGCAGGCTGCGGAAAATCAGCCTCTGGGAACGGGAAAGCCCCAGATAGCCGCTAAGGACAGTCCTGGCCCGCAGAAAAATGTCCGTCACTTCAACCCCGGAAGGGCAGCTCACCTGACATGTACCGCACAAAAGGCACCGCTCCAGTTTTTCCCGGACCTGTTCCGGATCTTTAAGCATTTCCCGGCCAAGGCCTGAAATCAGGGCAAGTTTTCCCCTGGTCACGTCAGCTTCCCTGCCTGTTCTGGCAAAAACCGGACACTGGGCCTGACACAGTCCGCAGCGCATGCATCTGGTCAGCAGGTCATCCAGCTCATTCAGCATTTCAGCCAGTTGTTTAGTATCAGCCATTTAAAAATCCTTCCTTTTTCAGGTCAGCAAAGGGCCCAGCATCTTGCCCGGGTTAAGAATGTTTCCAGGATCCATCACGTTTTTCAACTTTTTTGAATATTCAATAGATGCAGTACCTTGCTCAAGATGCATGTATTTGGCTTTGGCCAGACCAATGCCGTGTTCGCCGGAAAGGGTGCCTCCCATGGCCAGGGCTTCATCAAAAATGGCATCAATGGCCTTTTCCACCCGCTTCCACTCTTCAGCATTGCGCCTGTCTGTCAGGATGGTGGGGTGCAGATTTCCGTCCCCGGCGTGCCCGAAAGTACCAATGGTCAATTTGAATTCATCTGCTATTCTATCCAGAGCCTCCATCATTTCCGGAATTCTGGACCTGGGCACAGTGGCATCTTCCAGCACTGTGGTGGGTTTTACCCTGGCCAGGGCAGGCAGGGCATCTCTCCTGGCCTGCCAGACCGCAGCCCTCTCCTGATCATTGGCAGCCTGTTTGACATGTACAGCTCCGTGCTCCCGGCATATCTCCATCATCTGCCTGGAATCGTCTTCAACCTGGGCAGGATGTCCGTCAGCCTCCATGAGCAGCAATGCAGCAGCCTCTGTATTTAAACCTGCTTTGCGAAAATTTTCCACGGTTCTGATGGTGAAATTGTCCATGAACTCCAGGGTGGCTGGAACTATTTTAGCGGCAATTATGGAGGAAACCGCTCTGGAAGCATCCAGGACATTATTGAATTCCGCCATCAGGGACTTGATGGCCTTGGGTGGTGGAACCAGCTTCAGGATCAGCTTCTCAAACACCCCCAGGGTCCCTTCAGAGGCAATCATCAACCCGGACAGATTGTACCCGGTAACGCATTTGACCGTTTTGGAGCCGGTATGCACCAGGTTTCCGTCCACATCAAAAAAATCAATGCCCATGACGTAGTCCTTGGTCACTCCGTACTTAAGGGCTCTCAGTCCTCCGGCATTCTCAGCCACATTTCCGCCCAGGGTGGAAACTGCCTGAGAACCAGGATCAGGGGGATATAAAAGACCTCTGGATGCTGCCTGGGCAGCAAATTTTGCTGTAATCACCCCGGGCTGGACCACTGCGTACAGGTCATCCTCGTTGATCTCCAGGACCTTGTTCAAGGCTGTGGTCAGGCAGACCACACCGCCGGGATGAGGGATGGTATCTCCGGACAGATTGGTCCCTGCTCCCCGGACAGTCAGTTTAAGCCCGTTGTCGTTGCACAGCTTGACCACTTTCCCCAGCGCTTCAGAATCAGTGGGCCTGACCACCAGGGCCGGACTGACCTGATCCAGAACAGCTGAATCATAGGAATAGGCATGAAGATCTGCTTCTTTGGACATGACATTGTCCTGCCCCACTATTTTTGCAAATTCCTTTTCCAGGCTCGGCAAAGGCATTGGATTCTCCTTGTATGGAAAAATTTGCTGCCTGCACAGAAAAATTTCCGTCTGTGCAGGCAGATTGATTCAGACTAAAACAAATTCGGAAAAAACACAAAACTCATCAAAGAAGCCATCACCCCTGTCACCAGCCCATATAGCAGAAAGGGCCAGAAGGTTTTCCGAAGGATCAGGCCTTCCTTGCCTGAAAGTCCGACCACAGCGCATACAGCCACAATATTATGGATGCAGATCATGTTCCCGAATCCTCCGCCCACAGCCTGAGCCGCCACAATAATCTGATGAGGAAGATCCAGCTGAGTGGCCATGCCCCATTGAAACTCGGCAAACAGCAGGTTGGACACGGTGTTGGAGCCGGTAATAAATGCCCCCAGGCCTCCTATGAAGCCGGCAAACACAGGCCATGACTGACCGGCAATATTGGCTATGGCTTCAGCCATGGACAGGGGCATGGACGGATAAAGATTCGGATTCAAAAGGGCGTCTTCCACCCCTGATCCCCGGAAAATGGACACCAGAGCCACGGCAAAAAACAGGGCTATGGTTGGATTTTTCATGCGCTTGATGGCGTCTGTCCAGGCCCGTTTGACCTGATCAGTCTGCATCTGATGAATGAAGATGGTCAAAATGGCCACCAGCATGAAGGGAATGGTTCCGGGCAGATACAATATGGCAATGGAGCCGCTTACTGTTTCATACCCCAGGATATTGGAGAAGGAAATCTGGACTCCTGACAGCAGGCTTTTCAGGCCCAGAGAATCAATCCGGGTCAGTACCAGAATCAAACCGATGAGCATGTAGGGAGACCAGGCCTTGAACTGGCTCATGGTGGCTTCATACCGGCTTCCTTCACTGGCTGTGACCGTGCCTGTCCACTCAGGATCCCATTCTTTTTGAGAGCCAAAGGTAAACACATCATCTGGCACTGCAATCCCTTTTTTAGCTCCCCAGACAACTATGCCCAGTCCAATCAGGCCGCCGATAAGGGACGGGAATTCAGGCCCCACAAACCAGGCAAAAAACAGATATGGCAGGGAAAAAGATACCGCGGCAAAGACGCAGAATTTCCAGGCTGCAAACCCGTCTGACCAGGAACGGTTGGGACCGAAAAACCTGGTTATAAAGCCCAGCATGAAGACAGGCAGAATTACAATCATGGGCAGATGAAGCAGGGAAGACCATTCACCAACTACCATTCCGAATGATTCATAGTCGCTGAAATTCAGGGCAGCAGCTCCTCCTGCCAGGGCGTTATTAATCAGGTCCTTTAAAAAACTCAGACCCAGGATGATGGGTGTGCCTACAGCACCGAAAGTCACTGGAAAAGAGTTAAAGGTGAGGCAGATTATGGCCGCAGCCAGCGGTGGAAAGCCCAGGGCCAGAAGCAGCGGAGCAGCCAGGGCAGCCGGCGTGCCGAACCCTGCAGCTCCCTCAATAAAAGCGGCAAACAGATAGCCGATGATTATGGCCTGAACCCGCATATCCGGGGAAACATCCTGCATTCCGCTCTGTATGGTTTCCATGCCTCCTGAATCTCGCAGGGTCATAAGAATCAGAATCGCTCCAAAAACAATGATCAGTATGCCCACCGCAGTAATTACTCCCTGAATGGACAGGGCGGCCACATAACCTGCCGGCATCTGCCAGAAAATCACCCCGGCCAGGACTGCAGCCAGCCAGGACAGGGGCATGGCTTTGGTGGCCGGCCAGCGCAGGCCCACCATGAGCACCAGAGCCAGAACAATGGGAAGTGCCGCAAAAATGGCTAAGAATCCTACAGACATCAAACACTACCTCCTGAATGGAAAAGGTTTAAAAATTACCCAGCCCAAGCCTCAAAAATAAATCCAGTATATGTGTACAATCGTCAGCGTTCGGCATTCATGACAGCCAGACTGAAAAAACCGTAAAAATTCAGCCCCTTTTAAAGAAAACAGGAAACAGGCACACCAGGCCTTGTTTTTTGATTACTGTTACAGGCTTTCTGCTTTAGTATGCCATAAAGACTTCAGAAAGTCCATAGTCGGGTCTGGCATGAATCAGCCACAGCCAGCTTGTGGTTGACATCATATTTTCAAAAGCTCTAAGTTTGGCGGATTAAATAATTTCCCAGAATATAAACCATCATCTCAAGGACCTTGACAGTCAAAAATTCTCTGTCAACGTTTTGTATTTACTGAGAATTTCCGGAATCCTGAATGTCCGCATCATTATCAGCTTCAACAGCCTGATATCTTTATCTTTACCTTTAACTTTTAACTCTCAAGTCAAGGACAACATCATGAAAAACAGTTCTGCACTGAAAACCTTTTCCCCGGAAAAAACAGTGGTCGGCTGGGTGGGCACCGGAGTCATGGGACTTCACATGTGCGCTCATCTCCTGGAAGCCGGCTGCCAGGTCCTGGTTTTTAACCGGACCAAAAGCAAGGCCGGGCAGCTTTTGAACAGTGGAGCCCAATGGGTGGATTCTCCCAAACAGGCGGCTCAAGAGGCAGATGTCGTCTTTACCATTGTCGGCTTTCCCGAGGATGTGCGTCAGGTCTACTTCAGCCCTGATGGAATCCTGGCCGGCCTTGACAGGAACCGGATCTGCGTGGATTTGACCACCACCAGCCCTGCTCTGGCCAGGGAAATCAGCAGTCAGGCCTCCTCCAGACAGGCCTTTGCCCTGGATGCCCCGGTATCTGGCGGTGATGTGGGAGCCAGAAGAGGTTGCCTGTCCATCATGGTAGGTGGAGACCAGGGCGTTTATGACGCTGTTTTGCCTTTGCTCAGCTTAATGGGGGAAAATATTATTCACCAGGGTCCTGCCGGGGCGGGGCAGCACACCAAGATGTGCAACCAGATCGTTATTGCCGGAACCATGATCGGGGTCTGCGAAAGTCTGGTTTATGGAGCGGCTGCCGGTCTTGACCTTGGCAGGATGCTTCAGTCCATTGCCAAAGGGGCGGCTGGATGCTGGTCCCTGGACAATCTGGCTCCGCGCATTCTTAAGGAAGATTTTGCCCCGGGTTTTATGGTTGATCATTTTGTCAAGGATATGGGGCTGGCCCTGGAGGAAAGTGCCAAAATGGGCATCAAACTGCCCGGGCTGGAACTGGTAAAAAAACTTTATGACCAGGCTTCAAAAGCGGGTTACGGCAGCAGCGGCACCCAGGCCCTTTTCCGGGCAGTCCAGGATCTGAGCCAAAAATCCTCTTAACTCGGGTCCCTTCTTATGGGGGGGCTTGGGATTCTCGGATTTCCCGGTCTTATGCCCAGGAAATCCCTTAAGCCTTTTGCCCTGACCAGCTCCATAATGACAGGGGCAGAAAAAAATGACAGGTGAAACTGTATTTACACCCTCAGGCACCATCAATAAGGCATAAAAAAAAGGGACTCAAGCAGCTTGAGTCCCTTTTTTTATGCCTTCTGATAAGGCT